>NZ_JACAGG010000006.1:0-101710 GCF_030324375.1 Empedobacter sp. R132-2 | reverse complement strand
TGTAGTAACTACAATTTACTGCTTTTTAGCAGGTTGTACAACTTTTATATACAATCTAATACAAATGCACTACCGGTTATGTATACTAAAATATAGTAAACAAAAAAAAACTCAAGTGATTCACATGAGGGTTTTTGTTATTTTTCTGCTTTTATGGTATTATTTAAGCTATTCTTTTGATTTTTTTGACGCTCTTTTTCTTCGTCAGATAATTTATCTTCAAGATTTATTTTCACATCATTCAGCATTTCTTTGAATTTTTCAGGTTGCATCATATAATATTTGTAACTCTCAGAAAATTGATGAAATGTGATATCATAATTTTTCATAATATCTACCGCATCTTTTGCTAAATCGATACTTTGATCTTGATTTTGAATAGGAAACATCTGCAATCCTTGTTGACTAATATATAAATCAGTAAGAATATCAATCATTTCAGATTTACCGATGAGATCTTTTGGTTTGTCGTAATTTTTTGGTGCGCAACTAAAAATACTCAAAAAAATCAGTGATAAAAAGATCAAGTTTTTCATAATTTGCCAAATATTTTTCTTAATCGTAACGAAATTACACCAAAAACGGCTTCTCCAATAATATCAGAACTAATTTTTGATTCGCCTAAAGTTCTGTCTGTAAATATAATTGGAACTTCTTTTAGTGTAAATTTTTTAATCCAAGTTTTGTACTTCATTTCAATCTGAAATCCATACCCTTTGAATTGTATTTTATCCAAATCCAGAGACTTCAACACGTTTGCTCTATAACCAACAAACCCTGCTGTAGCATCATGAACAGGTAATCGCGTGATGATGCTCACATATTTCGACGCAAAATAAGACAATAAAACTCTGTTCATTGGCCAATTCACAACATTTACACCATTAGAATAGCGTGAGCCAATAGCTAAATCGGCACCATCTGCTAAAGCTTGGTATAAGCGAGGTAAATCATTTGGATTATGCGAAAAATCGGCATCCATTTCGAAAATATATTCGTATTTATTTGCTAAAGCCCACTTAAATCCATGTACATAAGCGCGTCCTAAACCATCTTTTGTGGTACGAATTTCTAAATGCAAACGTCCATTAAACTCAGGAATCAAACGTTTTACAATATCATTCGTTCCGTCTGGAGAACTGTCGTCAACAATAAGCACATCAAATGCTCCGTCAACAGCCAAAGCTGCACGAATAATGGCTTCTATGTTTTCTTTTTCGTTATAGGTCGGGATAATAACTAATTTGTCCGACATAAATATTATTTTGTGGGCATAAAGATAGTTATAAGATTGTTAGTCTTTTGTATTTTTGAAAAAATTATGAAAACAAACGATTTAATCTCGATAGGAAAAAATACACTTGGCAATGATACTGTTCTTATTGCTTTGACGGTGTGTTTGTTATTGGTTTGTGCAGCAAAATACTTGTTTGCGAAAAATTTCAAAACGCTAGATAATAAAACCGAATACATGAGTTTTACAGATGATAATACGACGTTATTTAGTTTTATTGTCAATGGTGTGACGGTTTTACTGATAAGTTTGTTGTTGGTTTCGTATTTTGATATTACGTATAATCATATTCCAAATTTTAAGTTTTATTATCTTTCACGTGTCGGAATTACCTTTGGTTTAATCAGTTTGATTATGCTCTTTAGGTTGATGATTGAGGTAATTTTTTATCGTGTTTTCTACGAATCTAGTTCTGTTTCATATTTTATGAAAAGTTCGAGTTTTGTTAATGCAAAAAATGTTTTACTCTTACTTATTATTTGTTTTTTGTTTTTTTACACACAAATTAACAAAGATTACTTGATGGTGATTGGCTTTATTTTGTTGTTTTTGAATAGAATATTCGAAATTTATCATATATATGCAAAACAAATAAGTGACAATAAATCAGTTTGGTATTATAATATTTTGTACCTTTGCACCCTAGAAATTTTACCTATAATGGTATTAGCAAAACTATTAATTGTAGGTAAAGTAATCTAAAATTACTATGAAAGTTAAATCAATATTAGTATCTCAACCTAAGCCTCAGGCAGAAAACTCGCCATACTACGAGATTGAAAAAAGAAATAAAATCAAAATTGATTTTAGACCATTTATCCAAGTTGTCGGAATAGACGCTAAAGAAGTAAGACAACAAAAAATTGACTTTAGCAAAGTGACTGCTGTAATTTTTACAAGTAGAAACGCTATTGATCATTTTTTTCGTTTAGCAGAAGAAATGCGCTTTACTGTTCCTGACTCTATGAAATATTTTTGCGAATCAGAAGCAATTGCATTCTATTTACAGAAATACATTGTTTACAGAAAACGTAAAATTTATATTGGAGAAAAAGTTTTTGCGGATATGGTGCCTTTATTTAAAAAGCACAAAGACGAAAACTTCTTATTACCAGCATCTGATGTTTTAAAACCAAATGTTCCTACTTTATTAGATAGTTTAGGATTAACTTGGCAAAAAGCAACTTTGTTTAGAACTGTATCGAGTGATTTATCTGATTTGTCTGATGTAAAATACGATATTTTAGTATTCTTTACACCTTCAGGAATCAAATCATTATTTGAAAATTTCCCAGATTTCGTGCAAGAAAATACAAGAATTGCCGTTTTCGGAAAATCGACAGTAGATCAAGCAAAAGAGATGGGATTACGTGTAGACATTGAGGTGCCAACACCACAAACGCCTTCAATGACAATGGCGTTAGATAAATACGTGAAAGAAGCAAATAAATCAAAATAATATTCGCTTTACCCTTCTCTCTAATTAAAAAATATGTAAATTAAAGAGATGGAAAAAAGATGGGAAATAAAAGAACAGCCCAATACTGAAGTTGTTAAGGATTTAAGAGAATCGCTTAACATATCTGAGGTGCTTGCTATTTTATTAGTCCAACGTGGAATTACGAATTTTGCTCAAGCCAAATCGTATTTTAATCCATCCTTAGACGAATTGCATGATCCTTTTTTGATGAAAGGAATGTCTGATGCGGTTTCACGTATCAAAAATGCAATTGATGATGAAGAAAATATCTTAATATTTGGAGACTACGATGTAGATGGAACGACAGCTGTAACTTTGTTTTACGAATTTCTGACTTCTATCTACTCGAAAGTCTTTTTTTATATTCCAGACCGAAATAATGAAGGTTATGGAATCTCTCAACAAAGTATAGAATTCGCTGTACAAAATAATATTTCACTTGTTATTGCTTTAGACTGTGGGATTAAAGCACACGAAGAAATAAAATATGCACAATCAAAAGGCATAGATTATATTATTTGTGATCACCATTTACCAGATCGTTCTGTGCCAAAAGCGTACGCTGTTTTAGATCCGAAACAAAAAGGTTGTCGCTATCCTTACAAAGATTTGAGCGGTTGTGGCGTTGGGTTTAAATTGGTACAAGCTTATACCGAGAAATTTAATCTTCCGAAAGAAAATCTTTTATCTCTTTTAGATTTAGTTGCAGTAAGTATTGCGGCTGATATTGTTCCGATTACAGGAGAAAATCGTGTATTGGCTTTTGCTGGTTTGAAACGATTAAATTCAGAACCTCGTTTAGCTTTTCAGCAATTAATTCCGACTAATATTAAAAATAATGTCAATATTTCGAATGTTGTTTTTTCTATTGCGCCAAAAATTAATGCTGCAGGACGTATAAAACACGGTTCGGAAGCGGTTCGTTTTATGTTGAGTACAGATGAAGAGGATTGCCGTAAATATTTGAATGATATAAATTCATTAAATAATGAACGCAAAACCTTGGATCTTGATATGACACATGATGCACTTTTTCAACTGGATCAAATTAATACCAAAGAAAAATATTCGACCATTGTTTACGATGCTTCTTGGAATAAAGGAGTAATCGGAATTGTTGCTTCTCGTTTGGTCGATTTGTATTATAAACCAACCATTGTTTGCACGAAGAATAATGAAGGCGAAATTGTATGTTCGGCTCGCTCTATTCAAGAGTTTGACATACATTCGGCAATCGAAAAAAACAAAGATTTGTTAACACAGTTTGGTGGACATATGGCTGCTGCTGGTTTGGCAATGAAAGAAGAAAACTTTGAAGAATTCAAGATTAGATTTGATCAAACAGTGAAAGAAATGTCGAATGGAAAACATTTTACGCCATCAATTTTGATCGATAAAGAGATTTCTTTTAAGGATATGACACGTTCTTTCTTGGAATCGGTGATGCGAATGGCGCCTTTTGGACCAGATAATATGAATCCTGTTTTTATTTCGAAGGATTTATTAGCAACGGATTTCCGATTAGTTGGTAAAGAACACGCGCGTTTGTACGTACATCAGCGAGATACACGTATTACGTTTCCTGCAATTGGTTTCAAATTAGGGAAATTTGGACCAAAATTAGAGAAAGGACAATCGTTTGATATGGTTTACACAATCGGAATGAATTATTGGCAAGGAAAAGGAACTTGGCAATTGAATATCAAAGATATTCGCTTCAACGATTAATGATGTCCTTCTATAACCAAAACCATTTCACCTTTTAAATTTCTTTTTTCAGCTATTTCGGCTAATTCAGTTAATGTTCCGCGTAAAGTTTCTTCAAATTTTTTCGAGATTTCGCGTGATAAACTTGCTTTGCGTTCAGCTCCAAAAGCTTCGGCTAAATCTTTTAATGTGCGTCCAATTTTATGTGGAGATTCGTAGAAAATCATCGTTTTCTTTTCTTCTACTAATGAATCTAATTTCGATTTTCGACCTTTTTTCACAGGTAAAAATCCAACAAAAGTAAATTCATTATTTGGTAATCCAGAAACAACTAATGCAGGAACAAAAGCGGTTGCACCTGGTAAACATTCGATTACGATATTATTTGCTACACATTCTTTTGCTAATAAATAACCTGGATCAGAAATACCTGGAGTTCCGGCATCAGTAATAATCGAAATGATTTGACCATCTTTTAGCTGACGAATAATATCTTCAGTTGCTTGATGCTCATTGTGCATATGGTAGCTACGCATTGGAGTAGAAATTTCGAAATGTTTCAGTAAAATACCACTATTTCGCGTGTCTTCTGCCAAAATCACATCCGATTCTTTTAGCACATCAACCGCTCTAAATGTCATATCTCCCAAATTTCCGATTGGCGTCGGAACCAAATATAATTTTCCACTCATGCGACAAAGTTACAAAGTAATTTCAAAAGAAAAAGCCAGCAAATTAGCTGGCTTCCTATATTATTTCAAAATATCTGCTAAATCTGCAATATCTTCAGCCGAAACTTTGTCCAAAATTTTGTCTAAATCTGTTCTAGGAATATCTAATTTCGAATCGATAACCAATACATTTCGTAAACCGTTAATTCCAAAAATCATTTTCTTAACTCGTCCGCCATCTTCTTGTAATGAAATGTTCAAACGGCTGTCTTTCGCTTTGAATTTTACTAAGTTCTCATATTTTTCACCACGCATAGATGACTGCAAATCATTCATGATTCTTTTTTGCTTTCCTTGTCCAG
The DNA here is from genome assembly GCF_030324375.1 of Empedobacter sp. R132-2. Classification (NCBI taxonomy): domain Bacteria; kingdom Pseudomonadati; phylum Bacteroidota; class Flavobacteriia; order Flavobacteriales; family Weeksellaceae; genus Empedobacter; species Empedobacter sp. R132-2. The sequence continues at coordinate 96,196 of NZ_JACAGG010000006.1, read as the reverse complement.
CATCTGAAACAACAAAAACTTTAGCCGATTTTAAATAATTAAATAAATCTGTTCCACCAGCTTTTCCAGCTAATTTCAACGCAAAAGAAGGTAAAGGAATTACAGTAGATTGATTATCATATTTTTTGTAGAATTCTTGCATGTTGCTTGTTGTACCGCAAGATTGCAATGTTAACAATACTGCTATAAAAGATAAACCGATTATTTTTTTCATTGTTGTTGTGTTTATAAATTAGAAAAAGCTATTACAACTCTCGTACCGAAAATTATTAAGTTTAAAAATATTCAATAATTCCTAAAACCAAATAGACAATTGAAGAAATTATCAGGAAAAATCCTATTATAATTCCACCTATTAATCGATTATAAGCTAAAACTTTAAAACCGTCTTTTAAATGGTCTAATTTATTTTCTCTTTTTACTGCATAATCAATTCCAAATTTAGGTTTCGATTTTTTATTTTTATAATATGGATAATAGAAAGGAGATATAAATATTAACATTCCTAGACCTAATAAAAAACCAACTAAAGCTTTTTCTAAATACTCATTTTCCATTACAAATAACTTTTTATCATTTCCAAAATTGATTCATCATCCAAACCAACGATTTCTTCTAATTCGGTAATCGAAGCGTGTTCGATAAATTCGTCTGGATAACCGTTGATTGTAATATTTCCTTTGTAATGTATTGAATTCAGAAACTCTAAAATTCCACTTCCAAAACCTCCTTTTTTAATCCCATCTTCAAAAGTTAGTATGGTAGAATATTTCAACGAAATAGCTTTTAAACGAGATTCATCTAAAGGTTTGATAAAAGGAAAATCAATCAAAGCAACTTTATCTTGAAGATGATTTTGGATGATAATTTCTTCGATTCGAGAACTAATCAATCCAGTCGAAAGAATTGCTAATTGATTTCCTTCAAAAATAATTTCAGATTTACCGATTTCTATTTTTTCGACTTTAGAATTACTTGTTTGGATATTATTTTTTGGATAACGAATTGCAAAAGGACGAGTTGTAAACTGTGCTGTATACAATAGATTTTTGAAATCTTTTTCGTTTCGAGGCGAAGACACAATCATATTTGGAATTTCGCGTAAATATGCTATATCAAAATAACCATGATGCGTTGCGCCATCTGTACCAACGAATCCTGCACGATCAATACAAAACACAACTGGTAGATTCTGTAACGCTACATCGTGTATCACTTGGTCGTAGGCACGTTGTAAAAATGTCGAATAAATCACACAATACGGAATGGTATTTTTCGTCGCCAGACCAGCTGCAAACGTTACCGCATGTTGTTCTGTAATTCCGACATCAAAAACACGTTCAGGAAAATCTTGATGACATTTCACCAAATTACTTCCTGTTAACATTGCAGGCGTTATCGCAACGATTTGTGAGTTATTTTCAAGTAATTGATGCATGGTTTCACCAAAAACATCTTGATACGATTTTTCTTTTTTCTTTGATTTTATTTCGCCCGTTTCTTTATCAAACAAACCTGGAGCATGCCATTTTACTTGATCGATTTCGGCTTTTTCGTAACCTTTTCCTTTTATTGTTTTGATGTGTAAAACTTTCGGACCTTTTATAGAATCAGCTTTATTGAAAGCATTTAATAATTCATCAAAATTGTGTCCATCAATTGTTCCAATAAAATTTAAACCGAAATTGGTAAAGATATTTTCGGATTGATTTTCTAAAGATTTAAAATGTTTTTTCAATCCACCAACCGAAGGATCAATTCCGATATCATTATCATTCAAAATCACTAAAACATCCAAATCTGTTGATCCAAGATGATTTAATGCTTCTAAACTCATTCCAGAAGTAATCGATGCATCACCAATAATTGCAATGTGTTTTCTATTGATTTGATTGATTTTATCTGCTGTTGCCATCCCAACAATTGCTGAAATAGATGTAGAAGAATGTCCCGTTCCAAATGTATCAAACTCACTTTCTATACGCGTTGGAAAACCAGAAATACCATCTTTTTGACGAAGAGAATCGAAAATTTGTTGACGACCAGTCAAAATTTTATGTGGATAACATTGATGACCTACATCCCAAATCAACAAGTCTTTAGGTGTATTGTAGTGATAATGTAAAGCAATCGTTAATTCAATCACACCCAAACTAGCACCTAAATGTCCTGGTTTTACACTCAAAGTATCCAAAATAAATTCGCGCATCTCGTGAGCTAAAGCAGTTAATTGAGACGCTTCAAAAGTCCTAAGTTCCTTAGGATGATTGATTTTTGAAAGTAGATTATCCATTATTCTTTTACAAAATTACATTTTTCTGAGGAAAATTCCGTACCTTTGCATGTTACAAAATTTAATGTAACATGTTCCAAATAGGAAAAACCCTTGTATCTGAAGAACTACTAAATGAAGATTTTGTTTGTAATCTGAACAAATGTAAAGGGATTTGTTGTGTAGAAGGTGACGCAGGAGCGCCTTTGAATGATGACGAACTAATTGTATTAGACGATATTTATGAAGATGTAAAACCTTATTTGCGTCCAGAAGGAATTGCGGTGATTAAGCAAGAAGGTAAGTACACAATGGATACTGACGGCGATTGGGTAACTCCATTAGTCAATAATCGTGAATGTGCCTATTTAGTTTTCGAAGAAAATGGTTTTTCAAAATGCGGTATTGAAAAAGCATACGAAGATGGAAAGGTCGATTACAAAAAACCAATTTCTTGTCATTTATATCCAGTTCGTGTTAAGGAATATTCAAATTTCACTTCTGTGAACTATGATGTATGGGATATCTGCTCAGATGCTTGTACCTTAGGAAAAGAATTGAAAGTGAATGTTGCAACATTTGCAAAAGATTCGTTGGTCCGAAAATTTGGACAAGAATGGTACGATGAATTAATGGCCATTCAACAAGAATTGAACAACCAAAAAAAGTAAAAAAAATTATTATGTCAATAACAAGAGCAAGAAGATCTACTGACGCTATTGAAAGATTATATATCTCTATGCGTCATTTATTTCATAGAGGAGTGTACCGTCCATCTGGTGCACCTGGAAAAATATTAAGAAATTTATTATTCGAAATTAATCCTGAAATCTACGGATCAATGACAGATCCAAACAAAGTAGAATTAAGTGGATTAATGTATGTTTTAGATCGTTTACCAGAAGGAATTGTAGAAACGCCATATGTGTCTTTTACATCTGACGAAGGCTATGATCGTTCTATTTTTACACCAATTATTCCTGCAAAACGTCGTCGTTTTTGTTATAGAATTGATGATGACCAGATGAATATCGAAATTTCTCGCGGTCGTTCTGACATTTATGATGTGTTAACGCACTTAACGTTTTTATATAACGAAGCGGATAAAATCAGAAATAGAGCATTTAGTAACGAAACACTTTCTAAAAGTAGAGCGTGGGAATTTATCGAAAATGTTGCATTTAATGAAGTTGAAATTTCTCGAAAAGAACGCGAAGTTGCTTTGATGCATTTATCGACGATTTTAGGAAGAACATTTGAAGAAACACAAGAAATTCATCATTATTTCAGTAAAGCAGACGACAAAGATTATTTTTTCCGTGTAGTTTATTGGATGGGCTATACTAGCCAACAAGATCGTATCGGAACAAAGAAACGTGAAATTACATTTACGTCAACTTTACGTGAATCGATTGGTCATCATATGATTGGAGAAAAATGGGCGAATGAAATCAAACGTGTATTATTCGAAAATAATCTTCAAGATAAAAACATTCACATTATTTCTGCTAATATGCATAGTGTGTCTAACATGTTGTATGCCTATGATGGATTAAAAAGAAAATACAAAAATGATGGTGTAGAAATTTACGAAGATTTGAGTGCGGCAAACAACAAAATGTTGCGTGATTCGTTAAATGAATACACTCAACAAAATGGTTTAGTTTACATCAAAGATCAATCAGGAACAAATATCGATGTTCAGATTATTGATTTATCTAAAGTAAACATTGCCAATTCTGCGTTTTCTTATGCAAAAGATAAGAACAATGAGGTGATTATTGTAATGGATTATGCCTTTGGTGAGCAAGCATTTGAGGCGATGGATGAGTTGTTGAAACCATACAAAGTAGGAGATGTAAAATTCAAAATGAATGTAAAATCTGTTGCGATTATGGGTAAAGCTGGTATTCTTGAAGGAATAAAAGGTGATATAATGATTGCGACAGCACACGTTTTCGAAGGAACAACAGATAATTATGTTTTTGATAACGAATTAACCGCTGCAGATTTCGAAGGACAAGGTTTAGGTGTTTACGAAGGACCAATGATTTCGGTTTTAGGAACATCATTACAAAATAAAGACGTTTTAGAGTATTTCAAAAATTCGTCTTTCCAAGCGATTGGATTAGAAATGGAAGGTGCGCATTATCAAAAAGCGATTCAGGTTGCGTCAAAAATTAGACATCACATTGATAAAGATGTTAAAGTAATGTATGCTTATTACGCTTCTGATAATCCGTTAGAAACAGGAAGTACATTGGCTTCTGGAGGTTTAGGATTAACAGGTGTAAAACCAACTTATCTAATCACACAAAAGATATTAGAAAAAATTATTAAATAAATTCAATGAAGAATTTTTCCATTTTAGGCTACGGTCATATTGGACGTGTACATCAACAAGCGATAGAAGAAACGGAAAATGCGCAATTAATTTCGGTGATTGATTTCAATTTACCAGAAGATTTACCTTTCAAAGGTTATTCAACACTTGAAAGTTTTCTGAACGAAGATCAAGAAACTGATGTTGTTGTGATTGCTACGCCAAATGGTTTGCACCGCGAACATGCGATTCGTTGTTTAAAAGCGGGAAAAAATGTTTTGATTGAAAAACCAATTGCATTAACTGTAGAAGATATTACTGAAATACTGAAAGTTGCTGACGAAAAGAAACTTAGAGTTTTTACGTCGATGCAGCTTCGTTTTTCTCCAGTTGTGCAATATGTAAAGAATTTGATAGATAATAATTCATTAGGGAAAATTTTCATGGTGAATATTAATTGCTATTGGAATCGTAACAAGAATTATTACAAGTTGCGTGAATGGCACGGAAACCAAGAAATGGATGGAGGTGTTTTATTTACTCAATTTTCGCATTTTGTTGATATCATGAATTTTTGGTTTGATGAGGTAATTTGTACAAATTCAAAAAGTTTCAATTTTACGCATCAAGAAGTGACAGAATTTGATGATTCGGGTTGTGTTGATTTTACTGCCGATGGAGCAATCGGACATATGATTTATACAACGTCAGTTTTCAATAAAAATTTCGAAAGTAATATCACGCTTATTGCTGAAAAAGGAACAATAAAGATTGGAGATCAATATCTTAATCAAATGATTTATTCTGATTTAAAAAATGTGTGTTGTTCAAACAAAATTTCTACTGAACAAAAGAATTTTCATCCTAACGCCATTGCCGAAATTTCTGACGCGTTAATCCGTCATAATGAATCTTTGTTAGATGGAAAATATGCTGTAAATTTAGTCAAGTTTATTTCGGATGCGAATCATTTGGCAACAGAAAATAAGCAAGAACTTAAAATAGAAAACTATGAAATTTCACACTCGTAAATGGGTAAAACCAGAAGATCTTAACCCAAACAAAACACTTTTTGGAGGAAAGCTTTTGGCTTGGATTGATGAAGAAGCGGCGTTGTATAGCATTGTGCAATTAGAAAATTCGCATGTTGTGACCAAATATATGTCGGAAATCAACTTTATGGCTTCGGCTCGTGAAGGTGATATTGTAGAAATTGGAATTGAAGTGGTGAAATTTGGAACAACTTCATTGGTTTTACAATGCGAAGTACGTAACAAAATGACGCATGAAACCATTATTACAGTCGATCGAATTACGATGGTAAATTTAGATGCAGAAGGAAAACCAAAACCACACGGGAAAACACAAATAGAATATGTGGTGGATCGTTTAGCTGGAAAAGGTTAAAAAATTATATCAATAAAAAAGTCGAAACATTGTTTCGACTTTTTTATTTTATTCTGTAATAAACAACGATTTTAATTCGTGTGCATCAGCAGGATTCATTCTGCCAGCCAAAATCAAACTTAATTGTTTACGACGCAAAGCAGCTTCATAACGCTCGATTTCTTGTTCAGATTCTGGAATTAATTCAGGGACTTGAACAGGTTTATTATCATTATCAACGGCTACAAATGTATAAATACCGCTATTTGTTTGGTTATAAACACAATTTTCGTAATCGTAAACATAGACATCAACATACACTTCCATCGATGATTTGAATGCGCGAGTTACTTTAGATTCTAACTTCACTGTACTTCCCATCGGAATCGGAATGTTAAACGCAACGTGATTGACACTTGCTGTTACAACCAAAAAACTTCCACCATGCATTTTCGCAGAAATAGAAGAAATTCTGTCCATAGAAGCCAATAATTCGCCTCCGAACATGTTTCCTAAGTTGTTGGTTTCATTCGGTAAAACCAAGTTTGTCATTACTGCTAACGACTCTTTTGCTGTTTTTGCTTTCGCCATAAACTTTTGTTTGTTGGGTGCAAATTTCAACAAAATATTCGAGTTTTGAAACAGTTATTATCGTTGTGTTAAGTATTTGTAATTGAGTTTTTTATTAAATCAATAAAATTTTATAGTTAAAAAATGTTAATATAGATTATTGTATTATTTCAAGTCTTACATTTGAACAGAATTATGAAAATGTTTATCACATACTTGCTGTCTGCTTTATTTCTGCTATTTTTTGCGGAAACTAAAGTGTTTGCGGGTACTCAACATTTTCAAGGAAATTTAACTTCGCAGACAGTTGTTAACGATAATACACATATTTATCACGCAAGTAAAATTGTTGAAACTAAATTTTCTAAAACTTCAAATTCAAATCAATTTCAAGAATTTAATCCAAGTATCGAAACGATTGATGATGATTTTCAGACATCAAACAAAATCGATTTAGAAACTTGTATCAAACTATTAAGTGTTGTTCTGGTTTTAAACTTTATGATTCAAGGTTTAAGAAAGAAGCACATCTTCTACAATAAAACCATCAAATTTTCGAGTTGTAAGTACATTTTGTTACGTACAATCAGAATTTGATTGATTTCTTAAATTTTTAAAATTACACCAAAAATTAGTGTTCAGTTCATGAATAGCTGAATGTTAACCAATTTTTGTATGTAATATTTTTTGGTAAAACTACTTCTGCCAAGAAATCCATTTCATCAAATTTTACATTTAATAGTTAGAAGAATTATGAAAAGAGTCGCATTATTTGTAGCTCTAAGTACTGTATTGTTGACAACAAGTTGTTCATCAAAAAAACAGGAAAAAGAAGAAGTGAAAGATTATCCAATCACAACGCCAATCAAAATGGATACGATTGTAGATAAGGATTATGTAGCCCAAATTCAATCGGTACGAAACATCGAAATTCGTGCGCAAGAAAAAGGTTATTTGCAAAAAGTTTTTGTGGATGAAGGTCAACATGTACAAGCTGGTCAATTGTTGTTTCGCATTATGCCTTCGATGTATCAAGCCGAATATTTAAAATCGAAAGCTGAGGTAAAAGAGGCACAAATTGAATTACAAAATTCAGCAACTTTGGCTGATAATAATGTCGTTTCTAAGAACGAAAAAGCCATTGCGCAAGCACGATTAGAAAAATCGAAAGCAGAAATGCAATTGGCTCAATTACATTTATCATTTACAGATATTCGTGCACCATTTTCTGGTGTTATTGATAGAATTCCTATGAAATTGGGAAGCTTGATTGACGAAGGAATGTTATTAACAAATTTATCTGATAACTCATCAATGTTTGCTTATTTCAACGTTTCTGAACCTGAATATTTAGATTATCAAACAAATATTCAAGATAGAGCGAATAAACAAGTTTCGTTGATTATGGCGAATAATAAACCTTTACCAGAAAAAGGTTTGGTAGAAACGATAGAAGGAGAATTTAACAACGAAACAGGAAATATTGCGTTTCGTGCACGTTTTGCAAATCCAAATCATCTGTTAAGAAATGGTGAAACAGGGAAAGTAAAAATGACAGTTCCGTTACATGATGCTTTATTAATTCCACAAAAAGCAACCTACGAAATTCAAGATAAAACCTATGTTTTTGTAGTAGATAAAAATGGTGTTGTCAAATCGAGAAATATCACGATTGGTCTAGAAATGCCTGATGTTTATGTGGTAGAAAGCGGACTTTCGGAGAAAGATAATATTTTGTTAGAGGGTGTTCAGAAAGTGAAAGATGATGATAAAATCAAAACGAAATTTATTGCACCAAGAAAAGTTCTTTCATCGTTGAAATTAAAATCAAACTAATCTAAAAAATTCAAAGTTATGTTTGATAAATTTATTCGAAGACCCGTTCTATCGATTGTCATTTCGTTGATTATAGTTTTCTTAGGAATTCTATCATTAGTCAAATTACCCGTAACGCAGTTCCCTTCAATTTCGCCACCAAAGGTGAATATTACAGCGGAATATCCGGGTGCAAATAATGAATTATTAATCAAATCGGTGGTAATTCCATTAGAACGTGCGCTAAATGGTGTTCCAGGAATGAAATATATTACATCTGATGCTGGGAATGACGGTGAAGCGTCTATTCAAGTGATATTTGATTTAGGAACTGATCCCAATATTGCAGCTGTAAATGTGCAAAACCGTGTTTCTTCGGTTGTCAATAAACTTCCGCCTTTAGTAGTTCGCGAAGGAGTGAAAATTACACGCGAAGAATCAAACATGTTGATGTACATTAACTTGTACAGTAACGATCCAAAAGCTGACCAACAATTTTTATATAATTATGCAGATATCAATATTTTATCTGAGTTGAAACGTATTAATGGAGTTGGAGATGCAGATATTTTAGGAAACCGAGAATATGCAATGCGTGTTTGGTTAAAACCAGATAGAATGCAAGCCTATAATATTTCTGCGGATGATGTGATGAAAGCGTTGGATGAACAAAGTATTGAAGCTTCGCCAGGGAAAACAGGGGAAAGTTCTGGAAAACGTTCAGAAGCTTTTGAATATGTATTAAAATATTCAGGTCGATATAACACAAAAGAACAATATGGAAACATCATTTTAAGAGCAAATCCTGATGGAGAAATCTTACGTTTAAAAGATGTTGCTGATATAGAATTCGGAAGTTCGATGTATGATATTTACTCAACATTGAACGGAAAACCTTCTGCCGCAATTGTGATAAAACAATCGTACGGAAGTAATGCGAGTGAAGTGATTAAAAATATCAAAGCATTAATGGCTGATCTTAAAGAGAATAATTTACCAAAAGGAATGGATTACGAGATTTCATATGACGTTTCGAAATTCTTAGATGCTTCAATGGAAAAAGTGGTACATACACTTTTTGAAGCTTTCGTTTTAGTTGGGATTGTTGTGTTTTTATTCTTAGGTGACTGGCGTTCTACATTGATTCCTGCGTTGGCGGTTCCTGTTTCTTTGGTCGGAACTTTTGCGTTAATGAGTTTCTTTGGAATTACATTAAACTTGATTTCATTATTTGCCTTAGTTATGGCGATTGGAGTTGTCGTCGATGATGCGATTGTGGTGATAGAGGCTGTCCACGCCAAGATGGAAGAGAAAAATCTCTCGCCTTTACGAGCGACGGAAGAAGCGATGCGCGAAATTAGTGGAGCAATTATAGCAATCACATTTGTAATGGCAGCTGTTTTTATTCCAGTTGCGTTTATGTCTGGTCCAGTTGGAATTTTTTATCGTCAATTTTCGATTACGATGGCAACATCAATTATTTTATCAGGAATTGTTGCCTTAACGCTTACACCAGCTTTGTGTGCAATGATTTTGAAAAATAATCATAATCAACCAAGAAAGAAAACGATGCTAAATAAATTTTTGTTGAAGTTTAATAATTTGTTCAACAAAGGTTCTTTTAAATACGAAAAAGTTTTAACCAAAACAGTTAACAAACGAACTGTTACATTCGGAATTTTACTTGCATTTTGCGCTGGAGTTTTCTTTTTGAATAATAGTTTGCCTTCTGGATTTATTCCAAACGAAGACCAAGGAATGTTTTATGCAATTATTCAAACACCTCCAGGTTCTACGTTAGAAAGAACGAATGAAGTTTCTCAAAAATTACAAAAAATAGCGGAAGGAATTGATGGCGTTTCATCAGTTTCATCTTTGGCTGGTTATGAGATTTTGACAGAAGGTACAGGAGCAAACTCTGGAACTTGTTTAATTAACTTGAAAAGTTGGGACGAACGTTCTAAGTCTGCGGAAGAAATCATCAAAGAATTAGAAGAAAAAGCTGGAAATATTAATGGTGCGAATATCGAATATTTTCAACCACCATCTGTTCCTGGATATGGAGCTGCAGGAGGTTTCGAGTTGAGATTATTGGATAAAGCGGGTAGTGGAGATTATCATAAAATGGAAGAAGTGAGCCGTGATTTTATAAAAGAATTAACTCGTCGTCCAGAATTGAGCTCTGTATTCACATTTTATAGTGCTTCCTTTCCTCAATATGTCTTGAAAATTGATAATGATATTGCCGAACAAAAAGGAGTTTCGATCGAAAATGCGATGGATAATTTATCAACATTAGTTGGTTCTAATTACGAAACAAGTTTCATCAAATTTGACCGACCTTATAAAGTGATGGTACAAGCTTCGCCAGAATATCGTGCGCTACCGGAAGATTTATTGAAATTGTATGTGAAAAATGATCAAGGTGAAATGGTTCCATATTCAGCTTTCATGAAAATTGAAAAAGTATATGGTTTATCAGAAATTACGCGTCACAATATGTATAATGCAGCAGAAATTAGTGGTACGCCAGCTTCTGGTTATAGTAGTGGACAAGCGATTGCAGCGATTAATGAAGTAGCTAAGAATACTTTGCCTCGTGGTTTTGGAATTGATTGGGCAGGAATATCGAAAGATGAGGTTTCTCGTGGAAATGAAGCAGTGATTATTTTCGCCATTTGTTTAATTTTCGTTTACATGATTTTAGCAGCACAATACGAAAGTTTTATTTTGCCTTTACCAGTTATCATTTCACTACCAACAGGGATTTTCGGAGCATTTTTCTTCTTGAAATTATTAGGATTAGAAAATAATATTTATGCACAAGTTGCAATGGTGATGTTGATTGGACTTCTCGGTAAAAATGCGGTGTTGATTATTGAGTTTGCAGTACAAAAACATAACGAAGGTTTATCAATTGTAAAATCAGCGATTGAAGGTGCGGGTGTTCGTTTCCGTCCAATTTTGATGACATCATTTGCGTTTATTGCAGGTCTTATTCCGTTGGTTATTGCTTCTGGTCCGGGAGCAGTAGGAAATAGAACAATTGGTACTGCTGCTGCAGGCGGAATGTTGTTCGGAACTATTTTCGGGTTGTTTATTGTACCCGGTTTATATGTTGCGTTTGGCGCTTTGGCGGATAAAATGCAATTGGTGAAATATGAAGATGAAAATCCTTTAACAGAAGAAATCACGGAAGATGAATAAAAATAGTTTAAAAAATATAATTGCAATAAGTCTTTTTGGAACAATGATTTGGAGCTGTAAAGCTCCTGCGGTAAGCAAAGAGATTGAAAATCATCAAGCACCAAAAATTCCAGAAGCTTATCAAAATGTGCAAAATGATGATGCACCAAGTTCTGGGTTGACGCCTTGGAAACAATTTTTTACTGATCCAAATTTGGTCGTTTTGATTGAAGAAGCGTTAAAAAATAACCAAGAATTGATGATTACACTTCAAGAAATTGAGATTTCTAAAAATGAAGTGTTGTACAAAAACGGAAAATTATCGCCAAATGTTTCAGCAAATGCAGGAATTGGAGTTGAGAAAGTTGGTCGTTATACAAGTCAAGGTGCTGGTGATGCTTCGACTGAGATAAAACCCGGGAAAGAAATGCCTGATCCTTTGATGGATTATGCGATTGGATTGAGCGCTGATTGGGAAGTTGATATTTGGAAAAAATTACGTAATTCGAAAGATGCTTCGATTGCGCGATATTTATCAACGGTAGAAGGAAAGAATTTTGTTTTGACAAATTTAATTTCAGAGATCGCATCGTCTTATTATGAATTATTGTCTTTAGATAGTCAATTGGAGTTAATTCATCGAAATATTGAGTTACAGAAAGAATCACTTCGTGTAGTTAAAATTCAAAAGGAAGCAGCGCGTGAAACTGAATTAGCGGTGAAGAAATTTGAAGCAGAATTATTAAAATCAGAAAGCGAAGAGTTTAATATTAAACAAGATATTACGGAAACCGAGAATAGGATTAATGCTTTATTGGGAAGATATCCGCAAAAGATAAAACGTGATGGTTCGTCATTTATGGATTTGATTCCACAAACAGTACATGCAGGAATTCCTTCTGAATTATTATCAAATCGTCCTGATATCAAACAAGCAGAATTAGAGTTAAAAGCTTCTGCTTTAGATGTGAAAGTGGCTCGTGCAGAGTTTTATCCGTCACTTAATATTTCTGCGGCTTTAGGACTAAATGCGTTCAAACCATCTTATTTGGTAAAAATGCCAGAGTCTATTTTATATTCGTTGGCTGGAGAATTAGCTGCGCCTTTAATCAATAAAAGTGCGATAAAAGCGGAGTTTAATACAGCAAATGCTCATCAAATACAAGCGTTGTACGAATATGATAAAACGATTTTAAATGCTTATTTAGAAGTGTCAAATCAAATGTCGAAGATTAATAACTTAGAACAAAGTTATTCGTACAAAGATAAACAGGCGAAAGCACTTGTAGAATCTATTGATATTGCGAATCAGTTGTTCAAAAATAATCGTGCAGATTATCTAGAAGTGTTAACAACTCAACGTGATTTATTGGATGCAAAAATGGAATTAATCGAAACAAAAGAAAAACAATTAAGTACAGTTGTCGCTATATACAAAAGTTTAGGTGGTGGCTGGAAGTAGTTTTCATATTCATTCTAACAAAGAAATAAGCTGCCTTTTGGGCAGCTTATTTCGATTTATATTGTATTAAAAAATGATTTAATTTTCAGTTCTAACCCAAGTTCCAGGAGACTTTTTATTCACATCATTCATATATTTTTGCGCGTCTTCTATGTTATTGAAGCTGCTATATGTAACATAATAATAGCGACCTTTTACATAAGAAACTCCTGCATCTTTGTAACCTTGTTTTTTCAATTCTCGAACCAAACGATCAGCATCTTCTTGACGTTTAAGCGAAGCCGCAATTACTTGATATTTTTTATTGTTAGATTTTGAAGTTGTTTTAGTTGCAACTTCTTTTTTGTCCTCAACTTTCTTTTCAGCTGTTTTAGGAGCTTCAACTTTCGTTAATTTTTTTGTTTCTGTTTTTACAATTTCTTTTGTCGAAGGCTTTTCCTTTACAATTGCCGTAATCTCCTTTTCAGTTTCATTCAGTTTCGTTTCCTTTACAACTGTAATTTCAACTTTTTTAGGCGTTTCAATTGTATCTGTTTTCGTTACCGTTTCGGCAATCTGATATTCAACTAAAGAAGGCTCAGCAATCGTTTGCGGCATATTATACACATCGTATTGCACTGTAGGTTTTTCAGTTTTGGTTGCGTCATCTTTACCAATCATTGGTAAAACCAAACCGCTCCATTGTTCTGTTACGAATTCTTGTACGGGTTGCGGCGTATTAAAATATAGGAAGCCACCAACAATAATGGGAATTAATGAGGCTGCGGCTAAAAATTTTGACATGTGTTTGTTAGAGGTTTTAGTTTTAGACGAATCTAAAATGTAATTGGCTTGTAAATTTGAAAGACCATAAGCGGCGATGAAATAATTTTGAGCATTTTCTGGTTTGAAGTCAATTTTTCCAGTGTCATTAAATTGTAATGATCCGATATTTTGTAAGGTTAAAACTTTTCCATTTTTCAAATGTTCTTGCCAAAAATAAACTTGTTCATTCAAAAATGTTTGCGCATTTTCAAAAGACATTGGCTCATCTTCTACAATTTTATTCACCAAAACACCATCACTTTTTGTTAAAGTTGTATTGAAAGAAAGCTCTTTTCTTGGTGGAATAAATGTGTTTGTTTGCTCGTCAAACGCCACATTAGCATTGTTTGAGATAAACGCTCCAAAGTTTGGAACGATTACACAATCGTGCTGAAATAATAATTGACTAATATGCTCTTCTAACCTCATACTACGAAATTAACATTTTTTTTAGATTTAGCAAAAAATAAATACTTAAAATTCTGCTTAGTTGGTTTAATATTAGTAATTTAACAAAATGCAAACCGATTTACCATATATTTTAGCACTTTCTTTTCAGAAAGGAATTGGCGATATCACAGCTCGAAAAATTATTCAATTTTTTGGTTCAGCACAGGCTGCTTGGAATTGTAAACCAAAAGATTTGCTGCAAATTTCGGGAATTGGACAGCAAATAAGCAAAGATTTTGGGAATAAAAAATGGTTAGATTTAGCTTTTAACGAAATAGAATATTGTAAAAATAATCAAATCAATATTTTAACTTTTTATGATGAAGCTTATCCACAATTCTTAAAAGAATGTATTGATGCACCTTTGGTGATTTTTTGTAAAGGAAGTTTAGAATTTAATCAATTCAATAACAAAAAGATTTCGATTGTTGGTACGCGAAAAATGACTAATTATGGACGAAATTTTATTACTGAATTAATCGAAGGTTTAGCAGATTTTGATGTTACAATTGTTAGTGGATTAGCGTACGGTTGCGATATAGAAGCACATACAAATGCGCTCAAAAATAATGTTGCAACATGGTCGGTAATGGGAACAAATTTTGAACGAATTTATCCTGCTACTCACAAAAAAATTGCGATTGAAATTTTACAAAAAGGAGGTTGGATAACGGAGCAACCAAGTTTTAAAATTGCTACACCTGAAGCTTTTTTGCAACGAAATCGGATTATTGCAGGCTTATCAGATGTTACAATTGTGGTAGAATCTGCTTTTAAAGGTGGAAGTTTGGTGACTGCAAAATTTGCAAATGAATATAATCGAGAAGTGTTTGCTTTGCCAGGGAAATCAACGGATGCGTTGAGTATTGGGTGTAATTATTTGATAAAATCTCATCAGGCTTATTTGGTCGAAAATTCGAAAGATATTATTGATTATTTTAACTTCAATTCGAAGAAGAAACCAAAACAAATAGATTTGTTTATTGAGTTTTCTAATGATGAAAATTTAATTGTAAATTATCTCAAAACCAATGGAAAACAACATATTGATAAAATGTCTTTTGACTTAAATTTGAAATCCTACGAATTGATGCCAGTTTTATTAGATTTAGAATTGAAACAAATAATTTCTACTCTTCCAGGTAAATTTTATGATTTATTGTAACAAGCAATACAATTTTTAGCAAGTTATTTTGTTATAAATTACAGTATTTTTGTGCATTATGAAGACAAAATTGTTCATTTTCATCACCATGATTTTCACAAGTTTAAACGCTCAAAATGATAAAGTGCGTTGGACTGATCTTTTTTCTTACAATAATGTGAAATTGTTGGAAGAAGTAAATGGTGTGATTTATTGTGGAACTGAAAACGGAATTTTCTTGTTCAATCCTCTAAATCCAACAAGTGATTGGATTAAACTAAATAAAACCAATTTTTTGAACAATGTTGGGGTTTCTGCAATGGCTTATGATAAAGATTCGGATTCGTTTTTAGTTGGGTATGAAAATGGAGGTTTAGATTTATTGAAATCTGGAGAATCGACAATGGTTTTGGATATCAAATGGAATGGTTTTTCGGGTGATAAAAAAGTCAATCATATTTTTATAAATGATGGCATTGCGTTTATTTCTGGAGCTTTTGGAATTGTTTCTTTCGACTTAAAACAGGAAGAATTTAAAGAGACAACACGTACAAATACAGCTGTTGTAAATGATGCAACAATTAACGGGACAACTCTTTATATTGCAACAGATAAAGGAATCTATTCGAGCGAATTATCGGATAAGAATTTGAATAATCCAGATTTTACAAATAGAAAAATTTGGAAAGAAGAAATTGTTGGTCAAAATGTTACCAATATAGAATTATTTGAAAATGAGATTTATTATTCGGTAAACAATGAATTGAAAACTTTAAATGGCTCTTCAGTGGGTTCTTATAATACAATTCTTAATTTAAAATCATCTAATGGACAATTAATTGTTACTCAAAACAATCAAGTTTCTGATTTGAGTGGTGTACATTATTCTAAAAATGATCAAGATGGAAATGTTATAAACTTCAACACAGGAATTTTTATTAACAATATTTATTTTGGAGGATCTGTAAATCATGGAATTATTAATTTATCTAATCATAAAGAATTTTATCCCGATGGACCTTTCAATAATAAAGCTTGGTCTGTATCAACAGCTAAAAGTAAAGTCTGGATTGCACCAGGAGGAATGGGAGATGTTTATAATACTCCAGCTGAAAATGTAGATGGTTTTTCATATTACGATAGTAAAAATTGGAAACATTTTTCTTTCTCAAAAATTAAAGCAAAAGATATAGTACAAGTAGAAGTGAATCCATTAGATGATAATAAATTTGTAGTAGGATCTTATAATTATTATGATAGAGATGTAGATGGACGACGAGATGTGTTAGAGTTTAATTTAGCAGATAACGATGAGCCAAAAATAATTTTACAAAAAAATGATTTTTCTAGTTCAAGAATAGCAGGTCTTAATTACGATCTTTTAGGAAATCTATATGTTGCAGCTTCTTTTCCTGTAGATAAAGCGGCAGGTGCTGGATATCCTGATTCAAAATTTAATTATTATGCAAGAAGAAAGAATGGAAATACTTCTTGGGAAATTATTGGATCTGAAAAAAATATAGCTTCTACTGCTGTAAAACCTATAGCAGGTAGCCAATATACTTTTTTTTCTAATGCACGTTATGGTGGAATCTCTGTTGTGGATAACTCAAATTTTAAAGAGATTGTAAATATAAAAGTTGCAAATGGAGACTTACCAAGTGATGATGTACATACAGTTTCACTTGATAAAAGTGGAAATCTTTGGATCGGAACAGGGCAAGGTTTAGTCGTTTTATACGGAGCTGATAATGCTGTAAGTTCTAATAATATAATTGCCGAGCCTATTGTTATTATTCAAGATGGAATTCCGGAAGCGTTGTTAACTGATGTTGGGATTTACGCTATAAAAGTAGATAACGCAAATAATAAATGGATTGCAACAAATGGGGCAGGAGTTTATTATGTTTCGGATAGTGGAGAAACGACGAAATTACATTTTACGTCTAAAAATTCACCTTTACCTTCGGATGTTGTGTACGATGTTTCGATTGATGAATCGACAGGAAAAGTATATTTTGCAACAGAAAAAGGTGTGGTTTCGTATAATGGAGATGTGTCGACAGAAGCGAATAATTTTAACAATGCAATTGCGTATCCAAATCCTTATCGACCAGAATATAAAGGTAATGTTACGATAAAAAATCTTCCAAATCGTGCGTTGGTTAAGATTACAGATATTGTTGGAAATTTACTTTTTGAGAAAAAAGCCGAAGGAGGAATTGTAGAATGGAATACAAATAATGCAAAAGGAAAGCCAGTAGCTTCTGGAATTTACTTAGTTTTGATGACAAATGCTGATGGTACAGAAACCAAAACATTGAAAATTGCAGTTGTCCGTTAATGAAAATTTTAGAAACCAAAGCCATTGTACTTTCAAGCTTAAAATATGGTGACACGAGTTTAATTATTCGTTGTTATACACAAGATTTTGGCTTAAAATCATTTATAGCAAAAGGAGTTTTCTCCAAAAAAAAGCGAAATACTTCGTTGTATTTTCCGCTAGCAGAAATAGATTTGAGTTTTCAACCGAAATCAAATGAACAACAATTGGTTTTCTTAAAATCAGCTCAGACGTCGCATTATTATGAATCGTTGCATTTTCATCCCATCAAATCGGCGATTGTTTTTTTCTTAGCTGAAATCCTAAACTTAGTTCTAAAAGAAGAATCAGATAATCCAGAATTATATTTTTACATTGAACATTCGTTAAAAGAATTTGATCAAAAAAAAGATGATTTTGCAGATTTTCATTTGATTTTTTTAATTCAATTATCACATTTTCTTGGTTTTTATCCCAACTTAGAAATTGATGGAAATCTATTCGATTTAGAAAATGGATTTTTCACAAATTCGAATTCATCTATCAATATGTTGAAAGCAGATGAAACTGTTTTGTTCAAAAAATTGTTAGAATTACACTTTTCCGAAGATTCAAAAAATACATTCAACCAATCGCAACGTTCTCTTTTACTCGAAATTCTAGTGAAGTACTATCAAATTCACACCAATAATTTTAAGAAGCCAAAATCATTACAAGTTTTATACGAATTGTTTAGTTAATCTCCCGAAATAAATTCTAACAAATCTTTAAAACAAAGAATAAATAAAACTCCATATATTTGCTATAGTTAAAAGCATTTACAATGAAATTCAATACAAAAGCTATACATGGAGGTCAACAACATGACCCTTCTACAGGAGCCGTAATGACTCCAATTTACCAAACATCAACATTCGCGCAAAGATCACCAGGAGATTACAAAGGATACGAATATTCTCGTGGTGCAAATCCAACAAGAACTGCTTTAGAAAATGCATTAGCATCTATCGAAGGTGGAGTTGCAGGTTTTGCATTTGGTTCTGGTTTGGCAGCAATCGATGGTGTATTAAAATTATTTAAACCAGGTGATGAAATCATCGCGATGGACGATTTATATGGAGGTTCTTACCGTTTGTTTACACGTGTTTATGAAAAATTTGGATTGAAATTCCATTTCGTAGATATGACAAATGTTGAGGCTGTTGTTGTTTTAATCAATGATAATACAAAAATGGTTTGGGTTGAAACACCTACAAATCCATTGATGAAAGTGGTTGATATCAAAGCGGTAAATGATGCTGTAAAAGCAAAAAAATCTGATATTTTAGTCGCTGTTGATAATACATTTGCTTCGCCTTATTTACAACGACCAATTGAGTTGGGAGCAGATATAGTGATGCATTCTGCAACAAAATATTTAGGAGGTCACTCAGATTTAGTTGCTGGAGCAATTGTGGTTAATTCAGAGCAATTGGCAACTGATGTTCACTTCAATTTATTTGCAACAGGAGGAATTTTAGGACCACAAGATTCTTACTTAGTTTTACGTGGAATCAAAACTTTGGCTGTTCGTATGGATCGTCACTGTTCAAACGGAATGAAGATCGCACAATTTTTAGAGGCTCATCCAAAAGTTGCGCACACGTATTATCCAGGTTTGGAAAATCATCCGCAACACGAAATTGCGAAAAAACAAATGAAAGATTTCGGAGGAATGGTAACGTTTACGTTGACTTCTGGGAAGAAAGAAGATGCTTTCAAAATTTTAGAAAACTTAAAAGTTTTCACTTTGGCTGAATCTTTAGGTGGTGTTGAATCATTAGCAAATCACCCAGCTACGATGACACATGCGTCTATTCCTGCTGAGAAACGTGCTGAAATTGGTATTACAGATGATTTAATTCGTTTGTCTGTTGGTATCGAAGATATAGATGACTTATTAGAAGATTTAGAACAAGTTTTGAATTTGATTTAATCGATATAAGGAAAATAAAAAAAAACGGAATCTATAAGATTCCGTTTTTTTTATTGAATTGGAGTTAATGCTTCAGAATTACGAAGAATTGCAACGTATTGAAAATAATCAGTTGTTTTTAAATTTTCTTTTGGCGTAATGTTTTCTCCAAATAATCTTGACTTTATTTGAATTAAATTTTGAGAAGATTTGTATGGTGAATTTTTCGCATTAAGATTAAAAATTGAAATGGAATTAGACTTTGCAAGTTCTTTAAAATCAAGAATACCTTTTATTAACATCATCGGTCCATCAGCATTTACCCAGTTTATTTTTTCATTTTCTGGAGTAGGAAATTGATCATTTTTAGGTAAATACATTTCACTGTCCAATGTATAACTTACGATGCTTGTTACGTTATATTTATTGTCTAAAAGTCTTTCAGCAAAAGGTTTTTCTTTATCATTCATACTTTTTTGAAGTGTATGAAAAAGACCAAATAATCCATAGAATTTTTCATTTTGTAGATGATTCTTTGAAATGATATGATTAAAATTTTCAATCATTGTAGAATCTCTTGAAATTTTGTTGTTAGAATCATCAAAGTTTGTATCAATACCCAAAACAACGATTTTAGATGAATCATTTAATGTTTTATTGTAATCATACAAGTTGTTCCATTTTTTTAGTAACTCTTGACTTGATTGTTG
This sequence comes from Empedobacter sp. R132-2, assembly GCF_030324375.1. Lineage (NCBI taxonomy): Bacteria > Pseudomonadati > Bacteroidota > Flavobacteriia > Flavobacteriales > Weeksellaceae > Empedobacter > Empedobacter sp. R132-2. The sequence goes on along the minus strand of NZ_JACAGG010000006.1, from coordinate 75,797 downwards.
AGGAATTCTTTTTTTAATAGCTAAAACAACTTCTTTTAATAATTTTTCATTTTTAACATCGGAGCTTAGAAATGTGTTTAATTTTTTAGAATTTAAACTGTCCATTTCGGCAATGTAATAGTTGAATCCAAGATTCTTATTCAAATATTTAAACATAAATTCATCTAATTTTTGATTGTCAGCAAAACCATGAATTTCACCTAATAGAATAACATTTGAAGTGTTGAAGTTATTATCAAAAATCTGAGAATCAAAGTTGCTGTCAATTGTTGTTTTATTATTTTTTAGATAGCCAATATTTGTTTCATTTTTAGAAGCTAAGAAAATTTTATTACTAATAAATAAATACAAAAAAATAAGTGTAATTATTGAAATTAGAGCAATAAAGAAGATTTTTAGGATTTTGATAAGTGTTTTCATGTTGTTAATTTTTATCAAAACTATAGTTAGCAAAAGACTTGTATAAATATATGTTTACGAATTGTTGATTTTTTAGGATGAATTGAGAAAATCATTTACTGAAAATTTTTTCTATTTTTATAAAATGAAGTTTCTAATTCTTTTCTTACTTTCTGTGATGAGTTTTGCTCAAAAGTTGGATACGATTAATCTCAATCAAGTTGAGGTAGTGAATTATTCCAATTACAAACAATTTCGTCCAAAGTTTAAACAAGTGGTTCGATTAACGGATAACACAAGTTTCGGACTTAAAATATTTTCGAATTTATTACTTCCAAATGAGAAAGAAATTGAAATTGTCGCAATTGAAATTTTGTTTGAATCAAAAGTGAAAAAGAAAAATTATTGCAACGAATATTATTATTTCAAACCAATGATTCTAAAATCGATTGAGGATAAACAAAGTTTGATTGAAGAAAAATGGTTTGAAGTGGATAAAGATTATCAAGGAAAATATATTTTTCCGATTCATTTAGAACTTAACCCTTTAGAGGTGAAAAATTATTTCATTGGATTAGAAACTTCCTACGAAAATCCTTTTTGCCCCGAAGGAAATGGTTATTTTGATTTGATAAATACGAAACAACCAGTTGATTTATATTATGAAATTAATGGTGAAATGATTAAACAAGATATTCTGAAAAATCATTCACTTAACTACAAAATCTATTACAAATAGATTTATTTCCACAATAATTTCAATTCCACTTTATATTTCCCAGCGTATGGTTTTGAGTTTGTTGGTTTCTCCGAAATCGAGAATTGATACACGCCACGCGCAGGCAATTCGAAAATGGTTTCTTTGCCAAAAGGACCACCTTTTATAGAATCCGCAGGTCCTTTGATGTGATTAATTCTAATATTCGCTGTAGAATCTTGAGCAGAAATTTTGATCCAAACTTTTTTAGCAGAATCTGCATTAAAGGTAAAAGTATTTGTTTGTCCTGCTATTTTATTAGGTTCTGCTTTAGCTTTAGCATAACTTACTTCAAGATTTTCGGTAGTATTATTAGCACTTAAAGGAACAATTTTATCTATGTTAGACACAATTTTTTGTTGAGGTTTTGCAGTAACTTTTTTCTGATGTGAAGTTGTTTTCACGACTTCTTCTTTCATTACATCTTCTGTTGTTGGTTTATCTTTTTTTACCAAATCTTTGTACGCAGAATCAACTCCAATCTTGCTTGGATAAATGGTTGGCGTAGATTTGTCTTCGCAACTATAAAGCGTAATCAATGTAATAAAAGCGATAAAAGTCCATTTCATAACAGAAAAATTCTGTTGTAAAAGTAACTATTTTAACTGCAATTTCAAGGTATATTTTCCTTCAAATGTATCTCCTTGCATCAAACTTTCGCCAATTCGGATTTGATACAAGCCTTTTTCGGTTAAATCATAATTGATTTCTTGTCCAAAAGGACCATCTTTCTCGTTATTTGGAGAGATAAGTTGATTAATTCTGATGTTTCCGAGTTTATTTTGAGGAATAATTTGAATAAAAACAGAGGAAGAAGAATCATTCCTAAAACTAAAAGTTTGTTGTTCTTTCGCTTCTTTTTCAATCTCAAATTCGCCTTTTCCATGAATTAATTTCAATTCAGAATTATTCATAGTCTTTGGAGAAGCAAAAGCAATTTCTTGAAAAGAAGAATCTTTTTTGACTACTTTTTGAGTCGTTTCTCCTATTGATATTGTTTGATTACTTGTCATACAATAAATGATAATAGCACCAATAGCTATTGATAGTATTATTATGGGACTATATTTTTTCATTATTGTAAATTTGTGCATTAGTTAATTACAAATTCTGAACCAAACTATATGTTGTTTTACGAAAATACAGGAAACGGTAAACCCTTGGTGTTTTTACACGGTTTCTTAGAGAGTCATTTAATTTGGAATAATTTACGAAAAAATCTTGAGAAAGAAGTGCAAATTATTACAATTGATTTACCTGGGCATGGAAATTCTGAAAATTCGCAAGAGGTGAATACGATGGAAGAAATGGCTGAAAAAGTGATTATAGTTTTGGATGAATTAAATCTAGAAAAAGCAACTTTTATTGGGCATTCGATGGGTGGTTATGTGGCTTGTGCGTTGGCTGAACTTTTTCCAGAGCGTGTAGAAAATATTGTTTTAATCAACTCTTCGACTTTGCCAGATGATGAAGCGAAGAAAAATCAACGTTTGAAAGCGTGTGAAACTGCTCGTAAAAATTTCAATGCTTTGGTGAGTTTTAGTATGCCAGCTTTATTTGCGGCGCATCATCGTGATCAATTCAAAGATGAGTTGAAATTTGTAAAAGAAATTGCTTTAGAAACTCCAATCGAAGGCGTTTGTGCAGCTTTGAAAGGAATGCGAGAGCGTCCAGATCGTTCGTCGATTTTGTATGATTTTAAAGGTGGAATTTATATCATTGTTGGAATGAATGATGAAACAGTTAATCCTGAATTATTTTTAACCTTAATTCCAGATTTACCTAATATTCATTTGTATAAATTTGATGGAGGACACATGGCTTTTATAGAAAATTATGACGAAGTTTTATCGATTTTGAAATCGATTTAACGCTTGCGTTGAAAAAATTCTTTCATTAATAGACCACATTCATCTTCCATAATTCCCGAAACAATTTCAGTTTTTGGATGTAACTCGCCAATTTTTGCTTTAAAACCACGTTTTTCATCCGAAGCACCATAAACCACTTTCGAGATTTGGCTCCAATACAATGCCCCGCCGCACATTACACAAGGTTCTAAGGTTACATACAATGTACAATCTTGTAAGTATTTTCCACCCAAATAATTTGCTGCTGACGTAATAGCTTGCATTTCAGCGTGCGCTGTAACATCAGTCAACGTTTCGGTTAAATTATGCGCTTTTGCAATAATTTTGTTGTTACAAACAATCACAGCTCCAACTGGAATTTCGTCTCGCTCGAAAGCTGTAATCGCTTCATTAAAGGCGATTCGCATAAAATATTCATCTGTAAAAAGATTTTCCATTTCTATAAAATTTAAAGCAAAAATAATCATTTCCAAATTGGATATTCGATACATTTGTACAAATTGACGCCTCTTTTATGAATCAATCAAAATATATCATAGCAGCCATTATAACCTACTTTATGTGGGGATTTTTCAGTTTCGGATTGAAACCAATCGCTGGTTATCCACCTTTGGATATTCTATTTTTTAGATTGTACGTTTCCGTTTTCTTTTTAGTGGTCATTAATGTTGGATTTCGACGCAATAAGATGAAAGCTGATTTTGATTTGTTTAAATCATTTGATAAAAAGAAACAGAAAGAATTAGGAAGTTTAATTGTTGGCGGATCATTGGTTTTGATGACAAATTGGTTGATGTTTATTATCGTGATGAATCATATTAGTGTGCAAGCTGCGTCGCTGTCATACTTGGTTTGTCCGATTATCACCACCGTTTTGGCTTTCATTATTCTGAAAGAACATTTGACCAAAATAAAATGGATTGCAGTTGGTATTAGTTTTTTAGCATGTTTGGTTCTTTCTATAGGTCATCTTATAGACTTGGTTTATAGTTTGATTGTAGCGTGTACATTTGCACTCTATATCATTATTCAGAGAAGTTTGAATGTTTTTGATAGTTTCAATTTGTTGATGACACAATTATTAATTGTAGCCATTCTGATGTTACCATTGGTTTTCATCTTTTCAGGACCAATTCCGACCGAAACAATTTTCTATCAATGTATCATGATGATTGTGATTTTGTTCACTATCATTCCAATGTTCTTAAACAATTTTGCTTTAAAAGGAATTGACTCTTCAACTGTTGGAATTTTAATTTATTTGAATCCAATTATGAATTTTGTTTTAGCAATTTTCTATTACAAAGAAGCCGTTTCTCCAATGCAAATGATCGGTTATAGTTTGATTTTACTCGCGATTGTAGGGTTTAATTCACAAACAATTTTCAAAATGAAAAACATAAAAAAATCTGAAGTTTAAACTTCAGATTTTTTTATGTTGATTTTTCAGGAAATATTATTTGATGTAAACAGAATTTGGTGAAACTCCAGTTGTAATTGCTGGATTTTTAAGACCTCCTTGTGCATTCTGAATTAATAATCGTCCATTAGAATTGTAATCTTTTGCGTCTAAAACATAAAAAGTATCACCTTTTACATAGAAACCATATACACTATCAGCACCTGTTATGTAATCTGCTTTTGTAGGCAAAGCTGTTGCATTTGTAGCCATAGAATAAACAGAATTATTAACGATGTAATACAATTTACTATTCTCCGCAACTAAGAAATTAGGATGTTGTCCATCAGGAAAATTCATTTCTAATTTATCTTCTGAAGTTAAATTATAACGAACCAATTTTCCTTTTGTAGTAGTTCCCCAATTAACACCTTGAGAAAGCACAAATAAATTTCCGTTTTGAATTGTTAAATCTGTCGGAACATCACCAACATTTATACTTTTTTTATCATTTGTTTTAAGGTCAATAATTGTAACTGTTTTACCTGTTCCCCAGCCACCTTTTTGTGCAACATAAAGTTTGTTATTGTCAAGAATCATTTTTTCTGGACCTTCATCTACTTTATATTTTTCTACAAATGTTAAATCACTGATTTTGTATTTTGCAATAAAATCATCTGTCGTTACATTAGGATCTCCCCAGTTTGAGATATACAAAAATTGATCATCAGAAACGATATAACGAGGGTTGCTCATATTATCTGATGATGGAATTGTACTAATTTTTTTGAAAGTTGTGTTGTCTACAACTTCTACTTTATTAGAAACATTAAGAACAATATAAGCTTTGTTTCCTTTGAAATACATGCTTTGTCCTACAGAACCCAATTGTGCACCAGCGTTCGCAGTCTTGAAAATTTCTTGAATAGGATTTGTTGTACTTACATCTTTTGTTGGATCAAAATAAGTGATTTCTGCGTTAGCTGAATTGAAACCTCCTTCATTCAAAATAAAAACTCCTTTCGACTAGTTTCCTTTTTCAGGATCATTATTTGGCCCATCATCGTCATTTGAACAAGATTGTAAAAATACTCCTGCCAAGGCTATAAGTGCGATTGATTTAAATTTAGTCATAGTTTTTTAAAATTTTATTTGTATTTGTATGTTATAATTTGTGCCGGGTTGCCAACGATTTTCTTGCGTTTGATATTCTTGGTTAAACACATTATTCACACTCATAGAAACGCTATAAAGTGGTGAAATCGTAAAATTTAAACCTAAATTCGTTAGCCAAAAACCATCAAGTGTTCTTTCTTCTTCCGAATCGGTAAAAACTTTACTTGTATAAATATTTTGTACAAAAGCAGATAAACGTTTGTAAGTGTATTGTGCGCTCGCCGTCCATTTATGATTTGGGGAATACATCAATTCCTTATTTTTAAATTTATCTTTTGTTTTGGTGTATGCATAAGTTGTATTGAAACTAAATGCATTCCATTTGTAGCTTCCAATTATTTCAAAACCATAGGTTTCAGCTTTGTTGATGTTCACAGGAACCCAATAAGAAGTGTTTTGCGAACTCGGAATCCATTGAATCATATCACTCAACTTATTATAAAAAATATTGGTTTGAATGTTTAAATTTTTGTTGATAAAATCATTTCCAAGTTCAAATTGATAAGCTGATTCTGATTTCAAATCTGGATTTCCACCAGTTTTCCAAAATAAATCATTGTAGGTTGGATTTCTGAAATTTTTCGAAACATTTCCTCTCAATTGATACGAATGAATCGGACGAAAATTAAAACCCAATGAATAAATAAATGGATTTTGGTACGTATCAGAAAAATCTTGACGAATACTCGCTTCGTATTCCAAAACATCTGATAATTTATGCTTCGCGATTAAGGCAAAATTGATTGAGTTTTGATCGCTTTTATTCAAATTATTTCCACTTCCTTGATTATAATTAGCTTCAGATAAAAATGAAAGCTCGAAATTATTAGTCAATTGATGATTCAGATAATATTTTAAAACATAATTATCCACCTGTAAATCGTCCGAATAAGATTTGTGAATATTGTTGAAATAACTGTTTTCTTCTCGGATATATGCCAATTTTAACTGCGATTGCCACTTTTCATTTGGATTGAAATTCCATTCTGTCATCAAACGGTAATCCTGATTTTCGTATCCAGAAGGCGTTGAACCAATGTCAACCAAAGGAAATTCGCGCTTTCCAAAATTGAACATTGAATAAAGTTTCAATTCGTGTTCAGGATTAATTTTATAGCCAAAATTTCCATTAATTGTATTGAAATAATATTTTCCATTCAAATTCTTCTTCATGTGATTCGGAATTTTATAATCATTATCAGATTGATTTCGTTCGTAATCGATTGAAGAACTAAATTTTTCTGTACTATATTTCAATTGATATTTTCCCGACCATGTATCGTAACTTCCGTATCCTAAATTTATTTTTTGCTGTAAACCTTTGTCATACTCAAATTTATTCAACAAATGAATTGTACCGCCGATAGAACCTGTTCCATACGCAATACTTCCGCCGCCTGGTTTCACTAAAATTCCGTCAAACGAATTACTTGCAAATAAATTAAAATCCGTTTGTCCTGTTGTTTGCGAATTGACATTAATTCCGTTCCAAATTACGGCTGTGTGCGAAGCTAAAGTTCCTCGAAACGAAGGTGAAGAAACCATTCCTCGTCCATTTTCTTTAAAATAAATTGGCGTTTGCTCTTGTAAAACTTGCGTCAGTTGATTAGGATTTTGCTCTAAAATACTATCATTAAGTTTGATAATACTTTGAGATTTGTAATGATTTTTAAGAAAAGCATCGTTCAAAATCAAAGGTTTCAAATTGATGGTATCCGTCTGTGCAAAAGCAATTCCAGCGATAAGATTAAAACAAAGAAAAAGTTTTTTCATATTAAAATCTGTTTTTCCTCCGAAAACATTTTCTATTAATTTGTTAGCAATGGCAGGTTTCCTGACTTATTCTTTTACAAAAAGTATGTTAGAATTTACAGTTGCGGGGACAGTTTTGGAATTGAACCAAATTCCCTTTTAACTCACTCGTTGAGCACCATTTTATGCAAATGTAAAGAAAAGCAATTGATTTTATAAAAAGTAGATTGTTAAATCGTTAACCTTAAATTAAGATCAGATTTATTTTATTTGTACAATATTCAAAATCATTATATCTAGTGATTTTTAAGAAAGATGGACAAATTAAATTTGTAACCAACAAAAACAATTATTTAGTTAAACTTTAAAAATTATGGAAAACAATCAACCGTACAAATCAGAGAAAAAACTTATTGCCGGAATTTTAGCGATAGTATTAGGAACTTTAGGAGTTCACAAATTTTATTTAGGCTACACTAAAGAAGGTGTTATTCAATTAATTATTGGTCTTGTGACATGTGGAGCAGGAGGACTTATTGGATTAATCGAAGGAATTATGTATTTAACAAAATCTGATGAAGAGTTTGATGAAACTTATGTAAAAGGTCACAAAGGCTGGTTCTAAAAACAGAGATTACATTCTTTTTCAACTATTTTTCGATCCCAAAATAACTTTAGATTATTTTGGGATTTTTTATTGAATGAATTCGTTTTAAATAATTCGCAAGTTTTTTATTACATTTGCTTTAGGAAAAAATATAATAAAGAACGAAATCGCATAAAATGGCTATAAAAACATTTAGAGAAGTAATCGCAGAGGCAATGAGTGAAGAAATGCGTCGCGATGAATCTATATTTTTAATTGGAGAAGAAGTAGCAGAATACAACGGAGCGTACAAAGCTTCGAAAGGAATGTTAGACGAATTTGGAGCAGAACGTGTAATTGATGCGCCAATCGCAGAGGCTGGTTTTTCTGGAATCGCAATTGGATCTACAATGACGGGATGTCGCCCAATCGTAGAATACATGACATTCAACTTCTCATTAGTGTCTATTGACCAAATTATCAATAACGCTGCAAAAATTTATCAAATGTCAGGAGGACAATTCAACTGTCCAATTGTATTTAGAGGACCTACTGCTTCTGCAGGACAATTAGGTGCAACACACTCACAAGCTTTTGAGAATTGGTATGCAAATGTACCAGGTCTTAAAGTAATTGTTCCTTCAAATCCTTATGATGCAAAAGGTTTATTAAAATCTGCAATTCGTGATAACGATCCAGTAATTTTCATGGAATCTGAACAGATGTATGGAGATAAAATGGAAATGCCAGATGAAGAATACACAATCGAAATTGGTAAAGCAGAAATCAAACGTGAAGGTACAGATGTAACGTTAGTTTCTTTCGGGAAAATCATTAAGCAAGCTTACATTGCTGCTGATGAATTAGCTAAAGAAGGAATTTCTGTAGAAGTAATTGACTTACGTACAGTTCGTCCATTAGATTACGATACAATTTTCAAATCTGTTAAGAAAACAAATCGTTTAGTAGTTTTAGAAGAAGCTTGGCCTTTCGCTTCAGTTGCTTCAGAAATTACGTATATGGTTCAACAAAAAGCATTCGATTATTTAGATGCACCAATCAAACGTATCACAACAAAAGATACATCAGCGCCTTATGCTCCAAACTTGTATGAGACTTGGATTCCTAATGCAAAAGATGTAGTTGAAGCTGTAAAAGCTGTGATGTATAAATAATTAAGATTTATAAACTATATTTGTAAAGTCTAGCATACATTTTGCTAGACTTTATTTTTTTTTAACCAAATCTTATTGATGAAAAGTTATATAACAGCTTTTTTTATAGTTGTTTTAGCGTCTGTGCACGCGCAAGTAAAAATTCAAGGAAAGGTAATCGATTCTGAAACTCAGAAGCCTATTCCTTACGCAGATATTCGTTTACCAGAACTTAAAGTAAGTGCAACATCAAACTCTGATGGTACTTTTTATATCGAATCTAGTTCGAATACAAATAAAATTGTCGTATCAAAAAATGGATACGAAACTTCTGATTATGTTATCGAAAATAAAATCGATTATAATTTTATTGCTCAATTATTTTTAACAGAAGACAATACTTCAGAAGAAGATGGCGGAACGGTAGATTTACAAACTGCGGTTGTTTCGGCAAAGAAAAAACGTCCTAAAAAGAAAGAAAATCCAGCTTATGCTATTTTGCGTGAAGTATGGAAGCGTAAAAAGAAAAATGGGCTAAAATTAGCGCCACATTATCAATATGATGAATACGAAAAGTTGCAATTTGATATTAGTAATATCGATTCAACTTTTATGAAACGTAAGATTTTTAAAGGAATGGAGTTTGTTTTCGAGAAAGTAGATACTTCTTCTATTAATGGAAAAACATATTTACCAGCTTTCTTGAATGAGTCAATTTACAATGTTGCAGGAATTAATAAACCTTCTACAAAAGAACGTCGAGAATTAATTGCAAATAAAACATCAGGTTTCGAGAAAAATGAAGTGGTGGCTTCTACGGTAAAAAATCTTTTCCGTGATATTGATATTTATGATAATCGTGTCAATATTTTGGATATCAAATTTGTGAGTCCAATTGCTACAGATGGTTTCGCGGTTTATGATTACGAATTGAAAGATACTATTGATGTAGATGGAATAGAATCTTATCGAATCAAATATTATCCACGTCGCGAAGGTGAATTGACATTTAAAGGAGAATTATATATTTCGAAAGATGCTTATGCGGTGAAAGAGGTTGTGATGGAAACGACGAAAGAAATGAACGTGAATTTTGTGCGTAATATTTTCATGAATCTAGAATATGATATTCCAAACGATTCTATTTTCTATCCGAAAAAAGAATATGCGATGTTGGATATGTCGTTGTTGAGTAAAAAGGAAAGTGCGAAAGGAATTTTTGCGCATAAAACGGTGAATTATTACAATTACGATTTCGATACAACACATCCCGAAGCTTTTTATTACGAGAAATTAGATCCAGCAAAAGCTGCGCTTAACGAAAAAGATAATCAGTTTTGGGCAGAAAATCGTCCTGAAGCTTTAACAAAAGATCAAGAAGGGATTTACGAAACATTAGAGCAATTAAATAAAGTACCAAAATTCAATAATATTGTGAAAGCAATCGAGATTTTTGGTTCTGGATATTACAATGTCGGAAATGCAATTGATATCGGGAATTTATATTCATCTTTTGGATACAACCAAATCGAAGGATTCCGTTTGAGAGCTGGAGCTCGTACATATTTTTCGCAAAATGATATGTGGCGTGCGCAAGGTTTCTTGGCATATGGTTTTCGAGATGATAAATTCAAATATGGAGCAGATTTTCGTTACATGTTCAATAAATATAATCGTTTTCAAGTCGGTATCGGAACAAAACGTGATGTAGAACAATTGGCTGCAACGTTAACGGCTTCTGACGGAATTATGACCCGTAGTTTTGCTTCGTCATCAATCATCAATCAAGGAGATAATACATTTTTGAGTAACAATAATTTGACAAATGTGTATGCGTCGATAGAGCCTTGGAAGAATGTAACGTTTCGTGTTGATGGAAATTATCAATTGATAAAACCAGCTGATGCAGTACATTTTTCGATTGGATATGAAAAAAACGGTCAGATTAAAGAAACTTTAACAAATTCAAGTGTAAGTGTTTCGGTAATTGCTCGTCCAGGTGCAAAATATTCGCAATACGGGATTGATCGTTACGAAATGACAACACTTGCACCCACGTTAATGTTGCGCTATACAAAAGGATTGAAAGGTGTAATTAATTCAGATTTTGAATATGATAAATTACAATTTTTATATACACAACCAATTTTGATTGGATCTTTTGGTAAATCATTGGTAACTGTAGAAGCAGGAAAAACATTTCAAGATGTTCCTTTATCATTAATGAGTGCGTTACCTGGAAATGAGAGTTACGGACAAGTTTATGGTACATTTTCACAATTAGATTATTATGAATTTGTAACAGACGAATATGTAACGATGAACTGGGAACATCATTTTAACGGTTGGATTTTGAACAAAGTTCCGTTAATCAAAAAATTAAAATTAAGAGAAGTTGGATTCTTGAGAGCGGCTTACGGAGACATTTCTGAGAAAAGTAAAGCTATTAATCGTTCGACAATAGAATATTTTGCACCAAATCAACAAATCTACTACGAATACGGGTTTGGGATCGAAAACATTGGTTTTGGAAACATTAGACCAATACGTGTTGATTTTAATTGGCGCGGAAATTATAATAATTTGCCAGATGTTCGTAAATTTGGCATCACAATCGGTTTAGATTGGAATTTTTAGAAAATACATAATAAAAAAAAGAATATTACAATGACTTTTGATGCAATCATTGAAATCCCAAGAGGATCTCGCAATAAATATGAAATGGATCACGAAACAGGAAGAATCCGTTTTGATCGTGTTTTATACTCTCCAATGTTCTACCCAGCTGATTACGGTTTCGTAGAAAATACATTAGGATTAGACGGAGATCCAATTGACGTATTAGTTTTCTTAACAGAACCTACTGTTCCTGGATGTGTAATCGAAGTAAAAACAATCGGTGTTCTTAAAATGTCTGATGACAAAGGACAAGATGAAAAATTAATTTGTGTACCAGTTGCTGATCCAACATGGAACCAATTAGAAAACATCACTGATATGAATCCTCATACATTGAAAGAAGTTGAGCACTTTTTCAGAGTTTATAAAGACTTAGAAAATAAGACAACAACAATTGAAGGGTACGGTGATAAAGCAGAAGCAGAACAATTATTGCAAGATGCAAGAGAGCGTTTCGTACCAGCTCATTAAGAAATAATTTATAATTTCATATAAATAGTCCTCATTTTTTGAGGACTATTTTTTTTAAGTAAATTTTTCTTCCATTCTATCAACTATTTCCAAAAACATTTTTAAGTTTATAGAAATACTCACACATGAAATCGAAATTTTTATTAACACTAGGTTTAATCTCTACAATCATGAGTTTATCTGCTCAAACTAATCAACAAGTTTTAGACTTGATTAACAAAGAAGTAAAACAAAATTCTGAAGCTTATCAACAATTAAAAAAAGCAACCGAAACAATCGGACATCGTGCAACAGGAACAGAAAATGGACGAATAGCAGAAGAATATGCAGCAAATTTGTTGCGTTCGTATGGTTATGATGTGTCTTTTCAAGAGTTTACATTTAGCGGATGGAATCGTAGAAGTTTAGATTTAAAAATCAATAATCAACCTATAAAAGCCGTTGCTTTGGCGCATTCGCCAGAAAATGTTAGTCTTTCGGGAGAATTGATTGATTTAGGAAATGGACTTGAAGAAGATTACAAAAAGATTGGTGATAAAGTAAAAGGAAAGATTGTTTTTGCTGCGCTTGGTTTGTTGGATGGAACGCCAAAAGAAATAGAAAATCTACATCGTTCCGAAAAAACAGCTTTAGCAGAAAAGTACGGAGCGAAAGGAATTATCTTGTTTAATCGCCCTGCTGGAGGAATTCTATTGACAGGAACGGCTTCTGTAACGGGAGAAATTATTAAAATTCCTGCAATTAATATTAGTTTAGAAGATGGATTGAAAATTAAAGAAAATCTATCAAAAGGAAAAGAAATTGCTAAAATCGAAATGAAAAATGATGTTGGACAAATGAAAGGTCGCAACATTATTGCAAAGAAAATCGGTTCTAAATTTCCAAACGAAAAAATAGTTCTTGGAGGACATTTAGATAGTTGGGATTTGGCTACAGGAGCGATTGATAATGGTGTTGGAAGCTTTTCTGTGATGGATATTGCGAGAACATATAAGAAGTTAAATCTTCAAAATGATCGAACAATAGAATTTGTTTTATTTATGGGCGAAGAAGTTGGTTTGATAGGTTCTAAATATTACGTCAATCGAGCGCTGAAAGATGGTTCTATCAATCAAATCAAAGCAATGTCGAATATGGATATGACAACAAATCCAAAGTCTTATTATTCGACAATGGAAAGTAATTTACCTATTTTAACTGATTATGCGAATGATGTGCAAAAAGTAATTCCAGATTTTAAATTGAAAACATTTGCGAGTGTAGATTTACATTCAGATCATCAACCGTTTATGTTGCAAGGCGTGCCTATTATTGGGCTTTCGGATAGTCAATTTACAAAAGGAGCGTTAAATTGTTACCACGCGAATTGCGATACATTTGATTATGTAGAAGAAATTGGTTTGAAAAATAATGTGATTTTGGAAACCTATTTGTTGTATCGTTTGAGTAATTTGAAAGAAATTCCTTCAAAACGTTGGAACGAGCAAGAAGTAAAAGAAGCCTTAATCAAAGGAAATTTAGAAACTCCACTTCGTATTTCGGGCGATTGGAGATGGTAATATCAAAAAAATCCTTCAGATTATCTGAAGGATTTTTTATTTATTTCTTTTTCAATTTTACAGTGAAATGTCTTAAAATTTCAGATTCCCACGAAATTTCATAACCTGAATTAATCTCGTTTCGTCGATCAAAAATATTTTTCAAAGCAACGGCGATATAATCCATATGACTTTGGAAATAAGTTCTTCTAGGAATTGCTAAACGCAATAATTCTAATTTTGGATAACGATTTTCTCGTGTTTCAGGGTCACGATCAGCCAAAATAGTTCCGATTTCTACACCACGAATTCCAGCTTCTTTGTACAATTCGATTCCCAATGTTTGCGCAGGAAATTCTTCACGTGTTACATTTGGTAAAAACTTTACAGCATCAACAAAGATGGCGTGTCCACCAATTGGTTGCTGAATTGGAATTCCAAACTCAATTAATTTATTCCCTAAATATTCAATTTGTTTGATGCGCGATTGTAAATAAGAATATTCTGTCGATTCTTGTAAACCTTGTGCTAAAGCTGCTAAATCACGTCCAGCTAAACCGCCATAACTTAAATATCCTTCGTAAATAATTCCGAAATTTCCACAAATTTTATATAGCTCTTCATTATTCAGTGCAATAAATCCACCAATATTTACCAAACCATCTTTTTTCGCAGACATTGTCATTCCATCACCGTAAGAAAACATTTCTAAAACAATTTCTTTAATCGTTTTTGTCTTGAATTCTTCTTCTCTTTTTTTGATGAAATAAGCGTTTTCTGCAAAACGAGCGCCATCAAAAAAGATTGGAATTCCATATTGATTAGACAATTCACGAACTTGACGAATATTTTCGATTGATACAGGTTGGCCACCAGAAGAATTACATGTAACAGTGATTAATGTAAATGGAATTTGTTCTTTTCCGTATTCTTTGTAGACATTTTCTAACTTTTGTAAATCGATATTTCCTTTGAAAGGATGAATCAATTCGCTGTCAAAAGCCTCATCAATAGTACAATCAATTGCGTGTGCTTTTCTAAATTCGATGTGACCTTTTGTCGTATCAAAATGCGAATTTCCAGGAACAACATGACCTTCTTTTACAAGAGCTGAAAACAATACATTTTCCGCTGCACGACCTTGATGCGTAGGCAAAAGAAACTCAAATCCCGTGATGGTATTAATGGTTTCTTTCAGTTTTAAGAAAGATTGAGAACCAGCATAACTTTCGTCTCCAGTCATCATTGCAGACCACTGTTTGTCGGACATTGCTCCAGTTCCAGAATCAGTTAATAAATCAATAAATACTTTGTGGCTTTCTAGGTTAAATAGGTTGTAATCTTTTTCTTCGATCCACTTTTCACGTTCTTCTCGAGTAGATTGATAAATTTCTTCGACCATTTTTATGCGAAATGGTTCGGCAAAAGGTAATTCCATTTTTTGTGTTTAATGTAAAACTAAGAAACCTTTAGAATATTATCAATTATTAATTGGAATTCATAAAAAAATCCTCTATCAAAAAGATAAAGGATTAATAAAATTTCTATAGCTCGTTATTAATCAATAACAGGAACAGGTCTTTTATTCTCGTTGATTGCAACTAATGTAAAAGTTCCCGATATAGCTTTATCTCGCCCGTCTCTATACATACTTTCAATATAAACATCAATTTGTACATCCAAACTTGTGCGTCCTACGCGTACAACTTTTCCTACAAATTCAACAATTGTTCCAGCAGGGATAGAATGTTTAAAGTCTATTTTATCGCTACTTACCGTAACAATAGGTTTGCGACAAAAACGAGTTGCTGTCATAAAAGCAATTTCATCCATTAAATACATTACTGATCCTCCAAACATTGTGTTGTGGTGATTTGTATCTCCAGGAAAAACAGCTTTGAAAATGCGAGTTTCAGAATTGATGATACGTTGTTCAATCAACTCTTCTCTTGGTGTTTTTTCCACTTCCATTATCATATATTTACACGTTACTTTTCTTCATTAATTTTTGAGTTGATAATGTTTTTTTGTGGTGGTTTGATGATTTCATAGAACATAATTTTACTTTTTTCGCGAAAGTTTTTGGTTAATTATTAACTCAATTTAGTGGCATTCTGACTTGTCAAAAATATTGATTTACAGTTGCGCGACAGTTCGTGATTTGCATACGATTCCCCATTAAGTTGAGCACGAATTTGATGCAAATATAAATTAGAAAAATGAAAATTAGCAGATTTATTGTCCCGAATTCGTAGGTATGGAATAATTCGTGTAAATTCATTTTTTCGAATTTTTAATGAAGTAAGAAAAAAGAATGAAAATAAAACCAATCAAAGATTTAGTTCATAATCTATCAGAATGGAATGAATTAGTTTCTCAAACCAAAGATTTAACCGATAAAGTAGTTCAAGATGTTAATTTTTTGCGTCAAGAAATCAATTGGGAAGAGTATAATTTATGTAATACATCGTTTTTGGGTTGTAAGTTTAAACAATATGAAGCAATCTATTTAATCGAAAAAGGAGCATTCGTTTATCCAAAATTTGAATCAGTTCCCTATAATCCATATCGTGGAAAATTGTATACTTGGCAAGAGTTGATGGAAGGTTATAATCCGGACAATGATGAAAGTATAGATCTTAAAATCTATAAACATTTCAAAAAACATAAATATAATCCGTCTGTTTCAGAAGCTTTGGCGCAACGTTTACACGATTTGTCAATTGATGATGGTTTGCGTCGAATTTTAGAATATGATGAAAACGGAATGACGAAGAAAAAAGTGATTGGTTTTATGGGTGGACATTCTACTGCGCGCAATTCTGAGTTTTATAATGAAACGGCGAAAGCAGCGAAATTGGCAACTGAAAAAGGTTATTTTGTTGTTTCTGGTGGAGGACCTGGAATTATGGAAGCAGCAAACTTAGGTGCTTATATGGCAAACTATGCAGATGAAGATTTGATGAATGCGATTAATATTTTAGCAGATTTAGATTTTATTGATGATCAAAGAACCGAATACTTGGCAAAAAATTATATGACTAATGCACAGAAGGTTTTAGAGATTTACCCAAATGGTGCAGAAAGTTTGGCTATTCCTACTTGGTTTTATGGTCACGAGCCAAGTAATTTATTTGCCACGAATATTGCGAAATATTTTTCTAATAGTATTCGTGAAGATATGTTGTTAACAATTAGCTTATTTGGTTTAGTTTATGCGCCTGGAAGTGCAGGAACGACACAAGAAATTTTTCAGGAAGCAGCTCAAAATCATTATGGAACTTCCGGATATTACAGTCCAATGATTTTTTTGAGTAAGAAAAGATATGTAGAAGATACAGCGATTTATTCGGTTTTGCATCAATTAGCAACAGGAAGACCATATAAAGAGTTATTATTTTTAACAGATAGTGCTGATTTAGCAATTGATTTTATCGAAAATCATCCACCAATCAAAGCGATTTAAAATTATTTTAGAAGATTATTAAAAATAAATTTAATTATTTAAAACTACATAAACCTCTTTAATAAAATGGTTTATGTGGTTTTTATTTGTTTTATGTCCGAATAAAATAAAATAATTTCGAAAAATGTTTGGTATTTTAAATAATGAACGTATATTTGCAGTCCAATAACGCGAGATGGAGCAGTAGGTAGCTCGTCGGGCTCATAACCCGAAGGTCACAGGTTCGAGTCCTGTTCTCGCTACTAAATCGCGAGGTGGAGCAGTAGGTAGCTCGTCGGGCTCATAACCCGAAGGTCATCGGTTCGAGTCCGGTCCTCGCTACTACAAAGAGAGTTTCTAACAAGAAGCTCTCTTTTTTTATGTCTTTAACTGAGAATTAAGATTGGATAAACTATTTTTGTATGATGAATGTAGAAGAATATAAAAAACAATATAACGCTAAACAGCGAAAACTGAATAGCGTTTTTATCATTTGTAAATAACAGTTAAAAGCATATGATTTTTAACTCATTTTTACACCTATTTTTATATCGTTTTTTACGATGGATTTTTATATTAAAAATTACACTATCATTTTAATTGATTTTATAACCTTTTTTCTCAAGTAAATCTATTAATTTGGTATAATCATCTCCTTTCTTGATATTTATCGATACATATTTAATTATATAATAAATAACAATAGGATTAAAAACAATTGGCAAATACATTGTAATTGAAGTATGATTAGCATTATAATCATCATTTAAATGAATACCTTCTTTTACAATATTGAGAAAAGTTGAAATACCAAGATAAATAACAATAGTAATAAATAAAACTATCCACATGCTTACATATGGTTTAAGCTTTATTTCTTTATCGTTCTTTCTGATTTTAAATTTTTTACCATTAAATTCATATTTGTACCACTTTCTATTTTCTAATGATTCAATTTCAATAGATACAACCTCATCTAACTTCTCTAAATTATTCATACTTAATATTTATATATAAAATATTTCACGTTTAATTTCCTGTTCTAAATTTTCGTTAATTGATTGTCTTTTTAATATCCAATCATTATTCTCGTTATATTCGTATATAGATTTTGATTCATTTTCAATATCTAAATTGTTTAAAAAATTATAAAAATCATCATCATTTACAAACTGACCTTCTTTTAAAAAATATACATCAATTTTTTTTCTATGTTCATCAAATATTTTGTAATTCTGAATAAATTTCTTTTTATACAACTCTTTATTTTTAAAATAAAACTTTTCAACATCATCAGAGTCACTTTTCTTTACACTCAAACAATTAAAAAACCATCTATAAGAATATTTACAGACTTCTGTTTTACCATTTTTTAATAATCTTTTCTCATAAATAAGATTACCATTACTATTATATTCAAAAATAACTTTTTCAAAAGGCTTTTCATTAATACATTCATAAAAATCAACTTGCCTTAGATTACATGAACCATCAAAATAAAAATCTCTAAAATATTTTCTATTTATAGGAGGTATCCATCCATCAGATTCAGAAATTTCATTACTTCTAATTTTTATTTTTTCTACTTGACCAATGTTATCTTCAATTATATCAATAAAATCATATTTATAATCAGGTTTATATTTAAAATTTAAAACTTCTGGATATTTTAATAGTTTACTATATAAATAGTAAATTAAAAATATAAGTACTAAAAAAACTAAAAGTAATTCAATATTCATATAGTGTAATTTTAGTATTTTTAAAAAGTTCGTTTTATAATATAGAAGATCCGGTACACATCATTTAGATTAATCGTAAAATCTTCACATTTAGGATTTCTCGAATGCAAAGTCAATTTTCCATTATAAGGATTATAACCTACAATATCTTTATGATAGATATTATTTTTTGTCATCAAGAATCCTCATTTATATTATCACCTTCTATAATGAGTTTTTTTCTTTTCTTGAATATTACGAAATAGTACAAAAGTAACCAAAACGTAACTCAGTAAAAATAGGAAAAATTACCTATTCAATAATAGTTTATGATCAAAAAATATTTTTCTAAAATCGTAAAAGATCAAAGAAAAGTATAAAGAAGTTATAAGTACTTGGTAAAACATTTTGTGCTCTTCAAAACGACTACAAAGAGAGTTTCTAACAAGAAGCTCTCTTTTTTTATGTCTTTAACTGAGAATTAAGATTGGATAAACTATTTTTGCATCATGAATGTAGAAGAATACAAAAAACAATATAAATCAGATCAAGCGGTTGGTGCAATTGCGATTGAAAATCGCTTAAAAGAAGTTTATGGGACTTTAGAGCCTCGTTTTTATTCGCCGCAGGTAATGTCTTTTCAAGGAGGTGATGATCCAATTGATGGAGTTGCGGTTTTTGATGTCAATGGGTATTATCATTTGGTGAGTTACGGAATGTCACATTTATACTATTCGGAAGAGAGTGTAGGAGCGGATTTTAGTAAGTGGGGATTTGAGTTTTCTTTCCGTGTGAAACCTGTTAAAGATGATAATGGTGAAGATCCTTTTTGGGTGGTTCAATTAATGAATAATTTGGGACGATTCGTGAACGAAACAAAAGTTTGGTTTGATGAATACCAATTTTTACCATTAGGAGGACCAATTCGTACAGATTCGGAAACGGATATTGTTGGTTTGGCTTTTATCAAGGATGATGATTTAGATGAAATTGATACGCCACATGGAAAAGTTACATTTATACAAATGATTGGTTTGAATTCGGAACAATTGAAAAGATTGGAAGATAATTCAACCAAAGAAGAAATAATGTCAGTGATAGCTGAAATAAAGTCAGTTAATCCAAAATTTGTGTGTGAATTATAGTAGAATTTCTAAAATAAAACATATTTACGTTAACCTATTTCTTAAATTATGTTAAATGTAAAAAACAGATTGTCAGTGTTTTAAGCTTGGTATTTGTTTTGATTATACCTAAATGTTAGTAGCACTAACAGTAGAATAAATTTTTCATAGGTTAGGTTAATAATTAGTAAAGCTAATTATGAAGCACTTCTTCGGAAGTGCTTTTTTTAGTATATTTAAGAAGAAAAAATAAAGATGTTTAAAAATTTATTCAACCGAAATAAAAATCAATCAAATAACAAAGAAGAATCAAAAACGATGACTTTCGAAGAAATTATTAATTCAGATAAACCAGTTTTGTTAGATTTTTTTGCAACTTGGTGTGGTCCTTGTCAAATGATGGGTCCAGTTTTGCAACAAGTGAAAGAAGAATTGGGAGATGATGTCAAAATCCTAAAAGTGGATGTTGATAAATATCAAGATTTAGCTGCACGATATCAAGTGCAAGGGGTTCCGACTTTTGCCATTTTCAAAAATGGTGAATTATTATGGAAACAAAGTGGAGCACGACCAAAAGAACAATTGGTTACAGAAATCAAAAAAT
Organism: Empedobacter sp. R132-2; assembly: GCF_030324375.1. NCBI lineage: Bacteria > Pseudomonadati > Bacteroidota > Flavobacteriia > Flavobacteriales > Weeksellaceae > Empedobacter > Empedobacter sp. R132-2. The sequence goes on along the minus strand of NZ_JACAGG010000006.1, from coordinate 55,121 downwards.
ATATTTAAAAATAGGTTTGCTTTGCAACCAAAGTCGATTAAAAAATCCGCTCAATGAGCGGATTTTTTTGCTTATGTAAATTTACTTAAAATTAGGTTTTCTTTTCTCAACAAAAGCAGTTGTTCCTTCTTTGAAATCTTCTTCGTCAAATAAATTTCCGAAACTTTCAATTTCAACTTCAAAACCATTGTCTTTATCTGACGCATTAATCGCTCGAATCGCGTGACGAATCGCTACAGAAGAATTTTTTGAAATTTTAGTCGCAATTTCTTTTGCTCGATCAATTAATTCAGCTTGCTCAACAACTTCATTCACTAAACCAATTTCATACGCGCGTTCAGCTGTAAACATATCTGCTGTCATAATTGCCTGCATTGCACGACCTTTTCCAATTAATTTTGGCAAACGTTGCGTTCCTCCATAACCTGGAATCAAACCTAATGTAACCTCTGGTAATCCTAATTTTGCATTGGTTGATGCTATACGAAAATGAGACGCCATCGCTAATTCTAAACCACCTCCTAAAGCAAAACCATTCACTGCGGCGATTACAGGTTTTTTAGAATTTTCAATTTTATCAAAAACATTTTCTTGTCCTTTTGCAGCTAATTTTTCACCTTGACGACCATCAAAACTTGCAAATTCTTTGATATCAGCACCAGCAACGAAAGATTTTTCACCAGAACCTGTTAAAATAATTACTCGAATAGCGGGATCAGAATCTGCGTCTGTAAAAAAGTTTGAAATATCATCTAATAAATCTTTGTTCAATGCATTTAATGCTTGCGGACGATTTAAGGTAACTAATGCAATTTTATTTTCTACTTCAACAATCAGATTGTTATAATTATATTCCATTTTGTTTGTGTTTTTATTATTCACTCAAAAATATCAATTGTTCACTCAACTAAAAAATTTATCAAAAAATAATTTGTACAATTCAAAATCCTTCCTAAATTTGTCCCAATGAAAACATTATTTACAAATAACTGGTGGTGGAATATCGAACAACAAAACGTTGGTTCGTAAGACCTCTATGCAGTTATATGTAGAAAAGGCTTGTCGTAACCGACAAGCCTTTTTTTGTGCTCTAAACCTAAATATTTAACAAATGAATTTAACTTTTAACATACAGAAAGAAACTGTTTTAGCCGATTTAACAACTCCTGTTCAGCTTTATTTGAAATTGCGAGATATTTATCCGAATGCCTTATTATTAGAGAGTTCTGACTATCATTCTAAGACAGATGCTAACTCTTTTATTTGTCTAAATCCGATCGCAACTTTTAAGGTTACAAACGGAATTGTGAATGAAACGTATGCGAATGGAGAAACAAAAGAATATGCGTTGAATGGTCAAGAATTGACAGAGAAATTCAAAAAATTTACAAGTCAGTTTATGATTCAAAATGGAGAAGATTTACCTGTAAATGGTTTATTTGGATACATTGCGTGGGATGCGATTCCACATTTTGAAACAGTAAAATTTTCAGCAAAAGGAAACGAAGCAACGATTCCAGAATTTTCGTATTCGTTCTATCAAAATATTGTGGTGTTCAATCATTTTCACAATGAAATTCAATTCATCGAATTTCAAAATGATGAAATAGATTCTAAATTTTCTGAAATTAAAAGTGTTGTTCATAACAAATCAATTGTTGAATATCCATTTAATGTAGAAAGTGAAATTCAATCGAATTTAACAGATGATGAATTCAAAGAAATGGTGACAAAATGTAAACAATCTTGTTTCCGTGGAGATGTTTTCCAAATTGTTCCTTCTCGTCAATTCAAACAAAAATTTTCGGGTGACGAATTTAATGTTTACCGCATTTTACGCTCTGTAAATCCTTCGCCCTATTTGTTTTATTTCGATTACGGAAATTATAAAATCTTCGGATCTTCACCAGAAGCGCAAATTATCATTAATAATAATCATGCAGAAATTCATCCTATTGCAGGAACAGTTCGCAGAACTGGAAGTCCAACTTTGGACAAAGAATTGACCGAAAAATTAATTGCTGACCCAAAAGAAAATGAAGAGCATGTGATGTTGGTCGATTTGGCTCGCAATGATTTAAGTCGAAATTCTGCTGATGTAAAAGTCGCACAATACAAAGAAATTCAGTATTTCTCGCATGTGATTCACATGGTTTCAAAAGTAACTGCTCAATTGGATCCAAGCGTAAATACGATGAAAGTTTTTGCAGACTCTTTTCCGGCTGGAACACTTTCTGGCGCACCAAAATTCAAAGCAATGGAATTATTAGACGGTTACGAAAATCAAAATCGTGGCGTTTATGGTGGCGGAATTGGATATTTAGGATTCAACGGTGACATCAACATGGCGATTGCGATTCGTACGTTCGTCAGCAAACAAAATACCTTATATTTTCAGGCTGGTGCTGGAGTTGTTTCCAAATCGGTCGAAGAAAATGAATTACAAGAAGTCAATCATAAATTAGGAGCGCTTCGTCGCTCAATAGAAATCGCTCAAAACCTATAAACTATGAAAATTTTAGTTATCGATAATTACGATTCGTTCACCTATAATTTAGTGCATTCATTAAAGAAATTCGCCGATGATATTACCGTTGTTCGCAATGATGGAATTACTTTGGAAGATGTGAATAATTATGATAAAATATTACTTTCTCCAGGTCCAGGAGTTCCTGATGAAGCCAATTTATTGAAACCAATCATCGAGAAATATGCTTCAACAAAATCTATTTTTGGCGTTTGTTTAGGACAACAAGCAATTGGAGAAGTTTTTGGAGGGAAATTATTAAATACACAAGAAGTTTTTCACGGAGTTGAATCTAAAATTGAAGTAATAAAAGACGAAGTGTTATTCCAAAATTTACCAAAAAAATTAGAAGTTGGACGTTACCATTCTTGGGTAGTTTCAAATGAAGATTTTCCTGAAGAATTAGAAATTACAGCAGTTGGTCCAAAAGGAGAAGTGATGGCTTTACGTCACAAAACGTATGATGTTCGCGGTGTTCAGTTTCATCCAGAATCTATTTTAACACCACTTGGAGATGAGATGATTAAGAATTGGTTAGAAGCTTAAAACGATGAAAAAATTATTAAATTTATTATTCGAAAATTATACTTTGAGCGAAAATGAAGCCTATCAAATTATGGTGGAAATTTCGGAAGAAAAATATTCGGCTGTCGAATTAGCTTCATTTATGACCATTTTTAATATGCGTAACATTACGTTGGAAGAATTAAAAGGATATCGTCGAGCGTTGTTAGATTTATGCATCAAAGTTAATTTACCAAAGCAAGCGATTGATGTTGTAGGAACGGGCGGTGACGGAAAAGACACTTTTAATATTTCGACATTGAGTTGTTTTGTCTTGGCTGGAGCTGGAGAGAAAATTATTAAACAAGGAAATTACGGAACGTCGTCTGTAAGCGGTTCTTCGAATATGTTGGATAATTTTGGTTACGAATTTTCTGTTAATCAAGATAAATTAAAACGTGAGTTCGATGAAGTTGGAATTACATTTTTACATGCGCCACTCTTTCATCCGGCTTTAGCGAAAGTTGCTCCGATTAGAAAAGGTTTGGCGATAAAAACATTTTTCAATTTAATGGGGCCTTTGGTGAATCCTGTTCAACCAGAATTTCAAAATTTAGGAACATATGATGTCAAAACTGCTCGATTATATCATTATGTGATGCAAAATTCGGGCGTGAAATATTCGATTTCGACTGCGTTGGCTGGTTATGATGAAGTTTCGTTGACATCGCCTACAAAAGTGTTCAATAATTCGGGGGAATTTGTTTTAGAAAGTAAAGATTTTGGTTTAAATATTCTTCAACCTGATGAGATAAAAGGAGGAAAATCAATCGAAGAAAATTCAAAAATATTTTTGAGCGTTTTAGAAGGAAATTCAACTAAAGCACAAAAAGAAGTTGTTTTAGCAAATGCTGCTTTAGCGCTTAAAACAATTTATCCAACCAAAGATTTAATCGAATGTGTAGCAATTGCGAACGAAAGTTTAGACAGTAAAAAAGCATTGAATGTATTCCAAAAATTAATGAAACCATGAAAACGATATTAGACGAAATTGTCGCGCAAAAACGTATTGAAATTTTAGAAAAACAGAAAACTCAATCAATAGAAAGTTTTAGAAATTCAGAAAATTTTTTGCTTCCTGTTAAATCTACAAAAGCTTCAATTTTAGATAAATTAAAATCTGGAATTATTGCAGAATTTAAGCGAAAATCACCATCGAAAGGTTTTATTAACAAAGACGCAAATGTAAAAGAAGTTGTTTCCGGTTACGAAAAGTTTGGTGCTTCTGTCGTTTCTGTTTTAACAGATGAGCAATTTTTTGGCGGAAGTTTTGATGATTTAAAACAAGCAAAAGAAGTGTTGAATATTCCTGTTTTGCGTAAAGATTTTATTGTTGATGAATTTCAAGTGTACGAAACAAAAGCGATTGGTGCAGATTTGATGTTATTAATTGCAGAATGTTTAACAAAAGACGAAGTCTATAATTTAGCTAAAACTGCTAAGGGAATTGGATTAGAAGTTTTATTGGAATTACATTCAGAAGATCAATTAGAAAAGGTAAATGAATTCATTGATTTGATTGGAATTAACAATCGTAATTTGAAAAATTTCGAAGTTGATATTGAAAAATCAAAACAAATCTTGAAACAATTACCAACCGATTTAATTAAAGTTGCGGAAAGTGGAATTTCTGATCCTAAAACAGTAAAAGAATTAAGACAAGCTGGATTTCAGGCATTTTTAATTGGTGAAAATTTTATGAAAGCAGATAATCCATCTCAAGCATTTGAGCAATTTGTAAAAGAATCAAAATGAAACGTTTTCAAGTAAAGGTTTGCGGAAATAATAACATCGAAAATTTTAAAGAAATTGCAGCAATCGAACCCGATTATGTAGGCTTTATTTTCTATCCAAAATCAAAAAGATTTGTAGAAGACGAATCTATTTTTGAAGTTTTTCCGAATGCAGAAAAAGTTGGCGTTTTCGTGAATGAATCAGTCGAGAAAATTCTCGAAAAAGTTGAAGAATATAAATTAGATGTTGTCCAATTACATGGTGATGAAACAGCTGACTTTTGTGAAGAATTAATCAATCAAAAACATCAACGATTATTAACTGATGAAAACTTTTTAGACTTTAAAATTTGGAAAGCCGTTGGCATAAAATCGATTGAAGATTTTCAACAATTAACCACTTATCAACAAGTTATTGATAGTTTTGTTTTCGATACAAAATCAAATAATTACGGAGGAACTGGAAAGAAATTTGATTGGCAATTGTTAACAAATTATCAGTTATCAATACCCTTTTTATTAAGTGGCGGAATAACACTTGAAGATGCATTTATCTTGAAAAATTTTCAGCATCCGAAATGTATTGGATTTGATATCAATAGTGGTTTTGAGTCAGCACCAGGAATAAAAAAAACTGACGAAGTAAAACAGTTTATCGATACAATTGATGGACGAATTGAACAAAATTAAAAAAGAAACAAAATGAAATACGAAGTTGACGAAAGAGGTTTTTATGGTGAATTTGGAGGAGCATTTATCCCAGAGTTATTACATCATAATTGTGAAGAATTATCTGAAGCTTTAGCACAATATATCGATACAGACGAATTCAAAAATGAATTTAATTTGTTATTAAAAGATTACGTTGGTCGACCAAGTCCATTGTATTTTGCACCAAATCTTTCAAAAAGATATAACACCAATATTTTATTAAAGCGTGAAGATTTGAATCATACAGGTGCACATAAAATCAATAATGCGATTGGTCAAGCTCTTTTAGCAAAACGAATGGGTAAAACCAAAATTATTGCCGAAACTGGTGCTGGACAACATGGTGTTGCAACTGCTACTGTTTGTGCGTTGATGGGATTAGAATGTATCGTTTTTATGGGAGAAATTGACATTGCTCGTCAAGCACCAAATGTTGCACGAATGAAAATGTTAGGTGCAGAAGTTATTCCAGCAACCTCAGGAAGTAAAACCTTGAAAGATGCAACAAATGAAGCGATTCGCTATTGGATCAATAATCCTGAAACTTTTTACATCATTGGTTCTGTAGTTGGTCCTCATCCTTATCCAGCAATGGTAACGAAATTCCAAGCGATTATTTCAGAAGAAATTAAAGCACAAATGAAAGAGAAATATGGGAAAGAAAATCCTGATTACGTGATTGCTTGTGTTGGTGGCGGAAGTAATGCTGCGGGAGCTTTTTATCATTTTTTAAATGATGATTCTGTCAAATTAATCGCGGTTGAAGCGGCAGGTTTGGGCGTAGAATCTGGAGAAACTGCTGCTACAACTATCAAAGGAACAGAAGGAATTATTCACGGAAGTCGAACATTATTGATGCAAGATAAAGATGGACAAATTGTTGAACCTTATTCAATTTCGGCTGGATTAGATTATCCTGGCGTTGGTCCTTTACATGCGCATTTGTTCAAAACTGGACGTGCTGAATTCTTAAATGCAACAGATGATGAAGCCTTGGAAGCTGCTTTTATGTTGACAAAAGAGGAAGGAATCATTCCTGCATTAGAATCTTCTCACGCTTTAGCTGCTTTAGAAAAAATTAATTTTAAACCGCAAGACATTGTGATTCTGAATCTTTCAGGAAGAGGAGATAAAGATTTAGAAACATATATGAAAGTTTCCGAAAAATATTCTTAAAAATATTTGGTTAATTTTCAAAAATCACCTTACATTTGCACCCACGATAATGAAATCTATCGGGGTGTAGCGTAGCCCGGTCATCGCGCCTGCTTTGGGAGCAGGAGGTCGCAGGTTCGAATCCTGCCACCCCGACAAAATTTTCATCCGAAAAAAGATTTATCGTAAAAGAATGACCGAATCGGGGTGTAGCGTAGCCCGGTCATCGCGCCTGCTTTGGGAGCAGGAGGTCGCAGGTTCGAATCCTGCCACCCCGACAAAATTCAATGAATTTTTGGATCGGTCCAGTAGCTCAGCTGGATAGAGCAACTGCCTTCTAAGCAGTAGGTCTCAGGTTCGAATCCTGACTGGATCACACGTTTTATTAAAAACCAGGAGAGGTGCCAGAGCGGTAATGGAGCAGATTGCTAATCTGTCATCGGGAAACCGATGCCAGGGTTCGAGTCCCTGTCTCTCCGCATTTTTTTTGAATGACCGAATCGGGGTGTAGCGTAGCCCGGTCATCGCGCCTGCTTTGGGAGCAGGAGGTCGCAGGTTCGAATCCTGCCACCCCGACAAAAACCTTTGTATATTTGCAAAGGTTTTTTTTATACATTTATTTCATGAAATCTATCTTAGGTAATAAAGAATCTTTTGTCTCATACTCTGTCGCTTTTCTATTTATTTTAATCATGATTGGAACAGCAATGATTTATGATGATAAAGAAATTATTTTACCAGAAGTTGCTGCATTATCTGTCGGAATTTTAACGTTTCGAGAAAATAAATGGCTACAACGACCATTTCATATTTTTTTACTTCCATCCATAACTGCTATTTTAGGATTTGGGATTAATTTTTTACCGATTATATTATCATTCAAATTAGCATTGGTATTGGTTGCAATGTTAATTGTCCTGAAAATTTTTAAAAGTCAACTTGCGCCAGCATTAGCTACGGGATTATTACCAATTGTTACAAATACAGAATCTTTTGTATTTCTATATGCGATATTTCTATTTGTCTTTTTACTTTTTCTATCAATAAAAATATTCAAACTAAAACCAACTGAAAATGCGGTTCCAATGATTTATACAAGCCATAACAGATGGTTAATCGGATTATGTGTAGTTTGGTTTACAGCTTGTTATTTTAGCGGTTTTGCACATTTCTCTGCTATTCCACCTATTATCGTAATTTCTTTTGAATCTTTAAATAATCCAACATTAAAATTAACCGTACGTCTAAAACGTATTCTTGTAATGTTCATGGCTACAATGGCTGGTTGTTTAACAATGCATTATCTTGATAATTGGTTAATCATTGGCTTGATCGATTTGATTATCGTAATGTTTATTTTGAAATTAACAGATTTACGCTTACCTCCTGCTTTTGCAATGGTTATTTTACCAATGATTTTACCTTCTGACTCGATAAAATATTTACCTGTTGCAACATTAATCATGAGTATATTTTTTATGCTATCGATTTATATTATTCAGAAAGTTGCTTATCCAAAAGCGATTGATTTCAAATAAAAAAGTCATCCAAAATTGAATGACTTTATGACTATTTTAATATGTTTCTTCGATTGATTTTACCATATTATAAATGAACTCGTTGTAAGGTGTCGGAATATTATATTGTTTTCCTAAACTGATAATTTCGCCTGCAAATTCATCCACTTCCGAATATCGTTTTGCTTCGCGATCTTGTAACATCGAAGTTTTACCAAATTCATCCACAATTTTCATCGTAGATTTCATTCGATCCACTTCTTCTTGACCAATTGCAACTCCATGTGCATTCCCAACTGCAAGAACTTCATTAGAAATCATATCCATTAAAACCTCGAGATGTTGATTGGTACGAAATTGTCCATATGGAAACTCCAACAAAAACGTCAATTGATTTCCGACAACATTTACCAAATATTTCGCCCACTGCGCTTTCTGAATATCATCCGATAATTGATTTGGAATTTCAGCAACATTCATCAATTCATGTAAATCGACTAATTTATCATGATTAATTGAATCCATTTTCCCAAAAATAATTTTTCCTATACTCGAAAACGTCACGCGATTATCAACTTTTACAGCATCCATATATGCAACTGCATTCACCACACGATCCCATCCAAAATGATCTGCCAAAACACGTTCAGAAGAAATTCCGTTCATCAAACTTACAATCATTGTGTTTTCACCAACAAAAGGCTTCATATCTTCTATCGCTTGCTGTAAATGTGAACTTTTAACGACTAAAAATATATAATCTGGATAATTATTCTCCTCGATTTTTGTGACATAATTAAAATCATACGCTTTATCATTCACAAAAATTTGCGATTTTTCGTATCGATTTTTTCGCTCCTCATCTACAATTACACTTACAATTTCTGGATTATATTCATAAAAACTCGCTGCATATTTTGCTCCTAAAGCTCCCAATCCAAGAAAATAAATTGATTTCATTTTTTTGTTATTTAGAAGATAAATTTAAAATAAAATCTACAACATTTACGAATTAAAGTCTTTGAAAAAATTTAATATTTCGGTTATAATTAGTTTTGATAAACTTTTGACAATTCTTTTGGATTGAGATACAAATAATAAATCAAATTACGCAAATCATCAAGGTTTGAGCTAGAATCTACAGCTATTTCATTCTCTTTTTGAAAATTCTTTTTCAATACATCATACAATTGATTTATTTTCTTCCAATTATCTTTTGCAGCAATTTTTTCAACAGATTTATTATTCGCAGATTTCGCTAATTGTGAGGGCATTTTCTGAATCGCTTCAAATAAAACATATAGATTGTTGACATGATTGATATAATTGTATGTTTCATTTACGGCAAAATAATTCAGAAGAGTTTTCTCTTCATCCGAAATTTTCAAGCTTGAAATTAACATCATTTCCTCACCTAACCATTCATAAGCCGACAATCCAATTTGAGAAGCATTTGACGTCACAACCATTCTTGGAATTGGTTCTGCATTTGCAATTTTATTTAAAGTAAATCCTGTTTTTTGATTCAGAATATTCAATCGATTATTTGCAGGAGCAAGACATTCAAAGCATAATCGCAATTGTATCCTAACGCAATAATCTCTTCAAATTCAGAAAAAATATCGGCAGAAGTATCGTTGTTAAAACTCTCAAAATTTTGCAAACAATTATCTTGATATTTTTCTATAAAATCATTCATAGAAGAATAATCTTTTTTATCATCATCCCAAATAAGATTAAAATTATAAGCAAAAATATTCACAAATTGCATCGTTTTACTTTGAGGATTTTCATCAACAAATTTTTGATATACTTCTACTTTAGGAGATTCTATATCGTAATCATCCATCAACGCAATTAAAAATCGTTCATTGATTGGAGTTTTAGTTCCAAATTTCTTTCCAACTGACTTTTTAAATTTCTCTTTATAATCAACAAAATATGATTTTTGATTATCATTCACCACAAAATAAACTTCGAGTTCAGAAAGAAGCCCAACTTTTTTGCCTAATTCTATATTATTATCCAACATATATTTTTCGAAAGTAGAATAATCAATTCCTTTTTCTTTCGTTTTTTCTAAGATCGTTTCATCAGGATAAACTCTCGAACCAAAAGGTAAAGAATATAAAAAAGGTCCATCTGCAAAAAGTTGAACTGAGGTGAATAGAGTCAATAGAAAAGTAAAAAGTAGTTTTTTCATAAGGTTGATTTTTATATAATTAGAAATTTTATTGAATATTTTTTCAATTTTTAGATGATTTAACATGAATAAAATTTATTATTAAAGCATTTTCTTTATATTAATTCAAACAAGACAATTCTTCAAATTGTTCTTTTAGAAAATAGTTTTTACATATATTTAACAAATTAATACATCACACGTGAGTCAAATAAATAATACTGAAGAAAAAGAATTACAAAGAGGCCTTACTAACCGACATATTCAATTGATTGCTTTAGGTGGCGCGATTGGAACTGGTTTGTTTTTAGGAATTGGACCTGCTGCTGTTTTAGCTGGACCATCTGTTATTTTGGGATATGCAATTGCAGGAATTATAGCCTTTTTTATTATGCGCCAATTAGGAGAAATGGTTGTTAACGAGCCTGTTTCAGGAAGCTTTAGTCATTTTGCATATAAATATTGGGGATCTTTTGCTGGATTTGCTTCTGGTTGGAATTATTGGATTCTTTACGTTTTAGTAAGTATGTCCGAATTGACTGCAATCGGAATTTATGTACAATTTTGGTGGCCAGAAATTCCATTATGGGCGTCGAGTTTGTTCTTTTTTATTGTGATTAACGCATTGAATTTAGGCTCAGTAAAAATGTTTGGTGAAGCTGAATTTTGGTTTTCTATCATCAAAGTAATTGCCATTATTGCTATGATAATCTTCGGAGCTTACTTATTAATAAGCGGAACTGGAGGTGAACAAGCAACAATACAAAATCTTTGGAACAACGGAGGTTTTTTTCCAAAAGGTTGGTTATCTGGTAATAGCGAAGGCGGTTTTAGTGGATTATTCGCCGCAATGGCTCTTATTATGTTTTCTTTTGGAGGTTTAGAATTGATTGGCATCACAGCTGCTGAAGCTAAAAATCCAGAAAAAACAATTCCAAAAGCAACCAATCAAGTAATTTATAGAATTTTAATCTTCTATGTTGGAGCATTAATTATCTTATTTTCGTTAGCTCCTTGGGAAACGATTACGGATAAAAGTAGTCCTTTTGTAATGGTTTTTGAGAATTTGAATCATTTGAAACTAAATATTTTTGGTAACACAATTGATTTTTCAAGATTAATTGCCAATGCACTAAACATTATTGTTTTGACGGCTGCTTTATCAGTTTACAATAGCTCTGTTTACAGTAATAGTAGAATGTTATATGGTTTGGCAGAACAAGGAAATGCGCCTAAATTCTTAAAAAAATTAAACAAAAATCACGTCCCTGTTATGGCGATTTTAGTTTCATCTTTTTTCGCAGCAATTTGTATTTTAATTAATAAAATAATTCCAGAAGATGCATTTCATGTATTGATGTCTTTAGTGGTTTCTTCGTTGGTAATTAACTGGATTATGATTTCGATAACACATCTTAAATACCGAAAACAAAAGAATTTGGAGAATACAAAAACATTATTTCCATCTTTCTTGTATCCTATCAGTAATTATATTTGTCTAATTTTCTTATTTGGAATTTTAGTGATTATGTGGTTTACAGGACTTAAAATTTCAGTAGAATTAATTCCAGTTTGGTTGATCTTCCTTTACATCGCTTATCGAATTGTAAAAGAAAATAAAAAGACTAAGAATTCTTGATAAATTTTAATTTAAAATAGTTCATATAAAAGCTTCAAGATTACTTGAAGCTTTTTAATTTTACATCATGAAAAAAATAGTTGTTGGATTCATTTTGATGATGAGTTCTATTGTGTTTTCACAAGAAATTTATCAAGTTATAGCGCAAGAAGGATTGACAGTTAGAACAAGTCCGAATGGAAAACGAATTGGTAAAATTCCGTATGGATATCCTGTTAAAATTTCAGAAAAAGGTGAAGCGTTTGCAATTAAAGATAATGGGAAAGCAAAAAATGGAAACTGGGTGAAATTAGATGTTAGCTCGTCTAAATTAATTTTGGATGAAGGAGTTAATGATTCTTCTGCTCAAGGCGATTTGTATGCGTTTAGTGGTTATTTAATCACACAACAAAATTTTGTCAATCAATTCGAAACAGAAATTTCTACGCACCCAGCTTTTAGCGAATTTTATTTAGCAACAGCTTACAAATGCTTCGCAATTAAAGGCGACTTTTTTGGTGACGGTGTGGTGGATTATTTATATAGAATGATTGATACAAAAGGAAATATCCGTTTATTTATTGTGAATAATATGAAAAAAGGAAGTCAAATTTATGGTTTGGGAGGAGCAAAAGATCCGTTCAAAATTACAAATTATGATTTCGGAACGTTGATGATGATTCCAAAAGGAACGCCACTTTATTCGAATTATAAAGATGGAGTGAAACGAAATTTAAATGGAGTTTCTAAAAATGAAATCGTAACTTTAGATTATGATGCGATTTATGTGCATCAAGATAACGCAAAAGAAGGCGGATTTATTTACCGAAAAGATGGTAAATGGAATTGGCTGAACCAAAAATAAAACTAAAATAATTATGCAAAATATAGAAGGTAAAGTAGCTTATATAACGGGGGGAACAAAAGGAATTGGATTAGGAATTGCAAAATCATTGGTAGAAAATGGTTTGAAAGTGGCAATTTCTGGACGAAACATTGATGATGTTGAAAAAGCTCGTCATTATTTAGGAAATCAAAATGTATTGGCTATTCAGTCGGATGTGAGACATTTCGAAGATGAACAAAATGCAATTGAGCAAATTATTTCTGCGTTTGGACGTTTGGATATTGTGATTGCAAATGCTGGTTTAGGAAAATTTGCGCCAGTTGATGAACTTTCTTTAGAAGATTGGAATGCGATGATTGATACTAACCTGACAGGAGTTTTTCATACGATAAAAGCTTCAGTTGAAGCATTAAAAGTTTCGAAAGGATATTATATTTCGATTGCTTCTTTGGCTGGAACAAATTTCTTTGCGAATGGAGCTGGTTACAATGCTTCGAAATTTGGAGTTGTTGGTTTTACACAGGCTGCGATGCTTGATTTGAGAAATTATGATATCAAATGTACGACAATTATGCCTGGTTCTGTGACTTCAAATTTTAATGATCATGTGCCAAATTCTGAGGATGGATGGAAAATTCAACCCGAAGATTTAGGACAAATGGTAGTTGATTTATTGAAAATGAATCCAAATGTTTTGCCAAGTAAAATAGAAGTTCGTCCTACGAAAACAAAATAATTTAAAGATCTCGATAAGAGATCTTTTTTTATGAAGAAAATATTTCGTAATTACCAATAGTTTACATAGTTTCGTGGAAAAATAAGAAATACAATAAAGGTATTTTTTTTATGAACCCTTTTTAATGAGTTTTAAAAAATCAGTCAATCATTTTCGTCGTACAATTATGCGTCGATTAACAGGAGGAATAGGTGATGGTAATTTGCCAAAAGTAGACAAAGAAAAACCTCTTGAACTTAATAGAGTACTGATAAACAGACCCAATCAACGTCTGGGAAATATTCTATTGATTACACCTTTGATTCAGGAAATTATCCGATATAATCCTGATGTTAAAATTGACTTATTTGTAAAAGGAAAGGTCGCTCCGATTATTTTTGAGAATTATCCTAAAGTTGATCAAATTATTGAATTACCTAAAAAACCTTTCAAAGAATTGATTCAATACGCTAAAGTTTGGCTAAAAATCAAAAAAAAGAATTACGATTTAGTGATTAATGTTGATAAAAATTCATCTTCAGGACGACTTTCAACTTCTTTTGCGAATTCTAAGTATAAAATTTTTGGGAATGAATTTGAAATGAATTCGAATCAAGAAATTCATATTCATCAAGCACAATATCCAGTTTATGTGTTTAGAAAATTCTTAGAATTATTTAAAAATAAAGAAGGAAATTTAGATATTCCAACTTTAAATATTCAGTTAACAGAGCAAGAGTCTATGAAAGGAATAGAAATGTTAAATGAATTGATTCAAGATCCTTCTAAGAAAACACTTGCATTTTTTACGTATGCAACTGGTGCAAAATGTTATGATGAAGAATGGTGGACAGAATTTTACAATTTATTTTATCCAAAATATTCGAAAGAATATAATTTAATTGAAATTTTACCTGTCGAAAATATTTCGATGTTAAATCATAGATTGCCTACTTATTACAGTAAAGATGTGAGAGAAATTGCAGCCGTGATGAAAAGTTGTGAATTTGTGATTGCAGCAGATTCTGGTATGATGCATTTGAGTTGTGCAGCGCCTACAAAAACAATTGGTTTGTTTAAAGATCAAAGCTTCTTAGAGCGTTATAAACCTTATGGAGTAGGAAATGCTGTAGTCTTGATTAATAATGAAGATAAGAGTATTCTTGTTCAAGAAATGGATAAATTATTGGTTTAAAAAAGCTGTTTTTTATCATTAAATAAAGTTTGTATCAATTTGATATGAAATAAATTAGCTTCAACAAAAATATTTTAATTTCGTTTGATTATTTCATAGCTTTGTCCTCTGAAATAATTTAAAAATGTCAACAGAGTTTACAATTATCATCCCAATTTATAATGAGGAAGATAACTTGATAAGATTGGAAGAAACAATGAATCAATATCTGTCAAAGTCAATAAAACAGACTGAAATTTTATTGATTAATGATGGTTCTAAAGACAAAAGTTTGGCTCTTATTAAAGAGATTTGTAATAGAAATCAAGCTTTTCATTATATTTCTTTTGACAAAAACTATGGTTTATCTGCTGCTATAAAAGCTGGTTTTGATACAGTGGAATCAAAATGGGTTGGTTATATCGATGCGGATTTACAGACTGATCCAGAAGATTTCAATAGATTATTAGCGTTAGCAGATCAATATGATTTGGTGACTGGAGTTCGTGCAGATCGCAAAGATTCTTTCGTGAAAAACATGTCATCTAAAATTGCCAATTCTATTCGTAGAGCATTTACTAATGACGGAATGGATGATACGGGTTGTCCATTAAAAGTTATAGATGCTGAAAAAGCAAAAAAAATTCCGATGTTCAAAGGATTGCACCGTTTTTTACCAGCTATGATTTTATTACAAAATGGAACGGTTACTCAAGTTCCTGTCAAACATTTTCCTCGTATCGCAGGCGAATCAAAATTCAATTTATGGAACCGTTTATTAGGGCCGTTAATGGATTGTTTTGCATTTGTTTGGATGAAGAAAAAATACATTAATTATAAAATTCAAGAAAGAGCATAATGCCAAATTGGGTTATCATCAGTATTGGTTTTCTTGCACAAGCACTTTTTTCGAGTCGTCTTATTTTACAATGGATTGTTTCTGAAAAGAATAAGAAAGTTCTTACACCAAAATTATTTTGGGAAGTTAGCTTGTTTGCCTCTGTTTTGCTATTTTTATATGGTTATTTGCGTCATGATTTTTCGATTATGTTGGGACAAACACTGACGTATTATATCTATATCAGAAATATTCAACTACAAAATCATTGGAAAGAATTTCCGAAAATAGTACGTATTTTCTTGTATATTTTTCCTGCATTAATCGTTTTATATGGTTTCAATAACGGAATTTTTGATGTAGATTTATTATTCAAAAACGAAAAAATTCCGATGTGGCTTTTATCTTTAGGAGTCGTATCTCAGGTACTTTTTACATTTCGTTTCGTTTATCAATGGATTTATTCCGAACGAAAACACGAATCGCAATTACCAATGGGATTTTGGGCAATTAGTTTAACAGGATCATTGTTGATTTTAACTTACGCGATTATTCGAAAAGATCCCGTTTTATTTGTTGGTCATTTTATGGGATTTATCGTTTATGCTCGAAATATATTAATCAAACGAAAAGAAAAAAATGGTTCAGTGGATTAAGCAAAATTCCGTTTTATTTTTAATCATCGTAACAATTTTGATGTTGTTTGTCAATCTTGATGTTTTACAAACGAACATTATGGAAGCTCGAAACATTATTTCGGCGCGAGAAATGGTACACGATGGAAACTGGATTTTTACCACGCTTAACGGTTTGCCTCGTTATGAAAAACCACCTTTGCCAACTTGGATTACGGCTGCTTTTGGAAGTGTTTTTGGTTTCGAAAACTTTTTTTGGTTACGTATTCCTGTTGTTCTAATTACCATTTTATTGGTAGTTTGGTTCTATAAAACATTAACGCATTTCGATTTAACAAAATACCAAGTTGTTAATTCTTCATTGGTTTTAATTACTTCATTTTACGTGTTTTTCTCAGGAAGAGACAACAATTGGGACATGTACACGCATAGTTTTGTGATGGGAGTGATATTGTTTTTGGTGAAAGAATTTCAATCATCAAAATTTAATTTATTCAACTTTATTGCTGCATTTTTCTTATTAGGATGTTCGATAATGAGCAAAGGTCCAGTTTCGTTGTACGCGTTATTTTTACCGTTTTTAATTGCTTATTTTATTGTTTATAAATACAAATTAGGAAGAAATTTAGGCATCACAATTTTAACGATAATATTAGGTTGTGTCGTAGGATTTGCATGGATGATGTATGTCAAATACTTTGATGCAGAACATTTTTTAGCCGCTTCTCAAAAGGAGGTAAACAATTGGCACAGCTACAATACTCGTCCATTTTATTACTATTGGAGTTTCTTTACACAATCGGGTTTATGGACAATTCCAGCTTTGGTAAGTTTAATTTATCCTTATCTCAAAAATAAAGTTGCCAACAAAAAAGCTTATCAATTTGCTTGGTTATGGACAATTTTATCGGTGGTTTTATTATCTGTAATTCCAGAAAAAAAATCAAGATATTTATTGCCAGTTTTAATTCCATTAGCGATGAATATTGGCTTTTATATCGAATATTTACGATTAGAATTCAAAAATTTATCAAATAAAACGGAACGATATTTTACCAATTTTACGTTTGGTTTATACGGAATAATAGGAATTGCGATTTCAGTTGGTGTTTTTATTTATACAAAAGATCATTTGTCAGAATTTTTAATTTGGTCGATTCCTTTTGCTGTTGTTGGATTAATTTTAGGAATCTCAATTTTTAAAGGATTAAAGATAAAATCATTTGAACAGATATTTTACTCGACTATTTTATTGATGTGCTCGGTTGTTGCATTTGGATTTCCACTTTCTAAATTAACTTTTTCTGAAGAGTTGTATTCTTCTGCTAAAAATCTAAAGAAATTAGAACAACAAAATCAAATCAAAACATACGAATGGCAAAGTTTTGTTCCAGAAATAGTGTTGGATTATGGGACTTCAATTCCTGCAATTAACGATGGAAAGAAAACTATTTTCCCGAAAGAAGAGAAGTTTGGAATGTTAGCTAGTCCGTCAGATTCTACTTTTTTTGCTAATCATTTTAATAATTATTCAATCAAAAAAATTGGTGTGGTCGATTTGAATCATTCTTCAAAAGATCAAAAAAATTATAACGATCGTATTCAAAGAAACTATTATTTGATTCAAAAAAAGTGATTAAATTTCGAGTAAAATTTTTAGCTTAAATTTTCGTTATTCTAATAAAATCTTTTGCAGTTTCGGATTCTATTTTTTCTATGTTTTTGGTTAGTGAACAGTTTTGTTTTTGCTCAACATTTTGGGTGGAAAAATCCTAATTTTAGACAAGATTCTGTTCAACTTTCTGATACGATAAAGCTGAAAAATAAAGGAATTTTATCCGAAAAATTTCAAGTTTTAGATTCGACAGGAAATCCAATTTCAAAAAAATTTTATACGATAAATTTCGAACGAAACGAAGTTTATTTCAATTCTTCAATCGCCAAACAAATGGTGAAAATTCAGTATTTTGTTAATCCAAAATTAGCCGAATCTGTTTTCTATGCAAAAAATCCGAATATCATTGTCAACGATGCAAAACCAGTTGATATTTTTCATCAAATAGAACCGAATTCTAAACAAGCGAACAAAGATGTTTTTGATGGTTTGAATAGCAAAGGATCAATGGTTCGTGGAATTCGTTTTGGAAACAATCAAAGTGCGTCTGTGCAATCTTCGTTGGATTTGGAATTGTCTGGGAAATTATCGGATGATATTACGGTAAATGCGGCGATTGCGGATAATAATGTGCCAATAGAATCGGATGGATACACGCAAAATTTGCAAGAATTTGACAAAGTTTACATCGAATTAGCGAGCAAAAATTCAAAAATTCGAGCTGGTCATATTGATATTAATACAAATCAAGAAAGAGATTTTTTCAATCCATTCAATCAAAAAGTAACAGGATTACAATTATCAACTCAGTTGAAAGGCGAAAAATCGTCGACCAATATTTTTGCTTCGGGAAGTATTACACGAGGTGAATTTATGCGCGTTAATTTTGTTGGACAAGACGGAAATCAAGGTCCTTACAGGCTTTCTGGAAAAAATAATGAATTGTATGTGATTATTATTTCGGGAAGTGAAAAAGTTTATATTGATGGCGTTTTATTGGAACGAGGCGAGCAAAATGATTATGTGATTAATTACAATACGGGCGAAATTTCTTTTACTTCAAATCGATTGATTACCGCAAATACGCGCATTAATGTGGAATATTTGTACAATTCTCGAAATTATTCGCAAGTTTTGCTTTATGGCGGCGCTGAATACGAATCGGAACGATTAAAATTGTCAGGTTTTTTCTTTTCTCAAGGAGATTCGAAAAATAATTCACTTGGAAATGATTTGACAGATACTGAAAAGCAAATTTTAGCAAATGCAGGAAATGATCCAGATAAAATGTACACCGTTTCTGCTGAAAAAACGACTTATGATTCGAATAAAATATTGTATCGAAAAGTAAATCAAAATGGTTTAGATATTTTTGAATATTCGACAGATCCAAACGATGAATTGTATCAAGTGGCTTTCACGTATGTTGGTGTGAATCAAGGAAGTTATCGACAAATAAATGCGAATCAAAACGGAAAAGTTTTTCAGTATAATGAAGCAATTGCTGGCGTTTTACAAGGTGATTATGAACCAATAAAGCAATTAATTTCGCCTAAAAAATTGCAGATTTATACGTTGAATGGTCAATATCAATTGAAAAATAATGGAAATGTTGGTTTTAATTTAGGTTTGAGTAATTATGACCAGAATTTATTTTCATCGATTGATGATCAAAACAATTCTGGTTTAGCAACTCGTGTTTATGGTGAAAAAACATTTTCTTTCAAAAATTGGAAAATTACACCTTATGCAGAATGGAATTTTATCAACAAAAATTATAAAAGTGCCGAGCGTTTACGATCTGTTGAATTTGCACGAGATTTTAATTTGGATCAAGAATTAAGTGGCGTTAATCAGAATTTTATCACAGCGAAAATTAATTCATCTTGGAAAGAAAAATTTAATGCGCAATATAAATTCGATTATCTTGAAAATACTGGTTTGTACAAAGGTTTGAGAAATCAACTTGATGCGAATTACAAAACTGAAAAAGATGAAATTGTTGCGCAAGCAAATATTTTGTCAACAAAAGCAACGTTTCAAAATACCAATTTTGCACGTTATATGGTGGATGGAAAACGAAAAATTGGAAATAAATTTTGGGTTGGAGCAAGAGTTTGGGGCGAAAATAATGACATGGATGATTTGACAAAAAATCAAAAATCAGATTTGAGTTTTAAATGGAATGAATTTCAATTGAAAGGAGGTTTTGCAGATTCGATAGGTCATAAAATTGATTTGACGGTTTATCAACGTCAAGACGATTCGGTTCGTTTAGGAACTTGGCAAAATATTCAACAAAGTAAAGGCGCTATTTTAAATTCAACTTTAATTCAAAAACAAAATCATCAATTGAGTTTAAATTTCCATTATCGACGAGTTAATTATCAATTTTTAGATGCGCCGAACGAAGATTTTATGACAGGAAGCGTAAAGTGGTACAAAGCTTTTTTCAATCAAGGTTTACAGTTAAATGTAGATTATGAAGTGGGAAGTGGAGTAGAACCGCAGCGTGAATTTCAGTACGTAAAAGTTTCGGATGGAATGGGAATTTACAAATGGACGGATTATAACGGAGATGGAATTGAGCAAATTGATGAGTTTGAAGTGGCAGAATTTATTGATCAGGCAAATTATATTCGCGTTTATACAAACACAATCGAGTATCTGAAAACGAATAAAAATCAATTCAATTTTACGTTGCGTTTTCGTCCAAAACAAGTTTTCAATACCGAAAATGAATTTTGGAATCGTTGGATGTTTCAACAAAATATCTCGGCAAGTAATTCGTTACGCAAAGAAGGAACGACTTTGGAATGGAATCCTTTTACGAATTCGGCTCAAATTTTAGGCAAAGCAAGAAGTATTCGTTCATCGATTTTCTTTAATCAAGGAACACAATATAAATGGTCGTCGAATTTTATTTACAATCAACAACAATCCCAAACGTATGTTTATACAGGTTCTGAATATCGTGATTCGGACAGTTATTTGTTGCAAACGCGTTATAAGATTTTGCAAGATTTAATCGCAAGTTTCGATACCGAATATATGGTAATAAAGAGCAATTCAGAGTTATTTTTGAGTAGACGATACAAGTTAAATAATCTTCGTTTATCACCAAAAATGACGTATCAAACAGAAAAAAATCTTGTTGCGTCATTGTTTTATAATTATCAAAATAAGAAGAATGTTTCAGGTGAAGAGCAATTAAATCAGTCGGATTTGGGAACAGAAATTCAATGGAACAGTTCGGATAAAATGAGTTTGTTGGGAAGTTTTAGTTTTATCAACAATAAATTTATCGGAAACCAAGAATCTGTTGTTGGAAATCAAATGATGGAAGGTTTGCGCGCTGGAAATAATTTTGTTTGGCAGTTGCAAATTCAACGACAAATTACAAGTTTTTTGCAATTGAATATTTCGTATGATGGACGAAAAACCGAAGAAAATAAACCAATACATACGGGAAGTGTGCAAGTGCAGGCGAGGTTTTAAAATAATAAAAGACGATTTTTAAAATCGTCTTTTATTATTTTTTTTACATTCTATTTACTTCATCTTGATTTCCGGTTTCGCGATTTTTTACTGATAATTTATTACTTCCGAATTTATAATTCAGTCCAATTCTAATGCTTTGCGAATCCCACACATTCGCAAAAGTTTGTACGATTCCATTGTTATTTTGCGATAAATATTCTTGCGCTTTGAAAATATCTGTAGCATTCAAACTCAATTCTAATTTTTTATCTAACATCAAATATTTGAAAGAAAGATTGAAACGTGCATAAGGTTTTAGTTTATAATTTTGGAAAGTTTCTCCAAAATTTTGAAAATAAATCAAGTTAATAAACATTGTTTTTTGTTGATTAAGCGTAAAATCATTTGTCGAAAATAATGAACTCGACCAACCTTTGAATCGCTTAGAAGAAATTGCAACATTTGAGCTCGAATAAGAAACTTCAAAAGTAGTAACGCTTGACCACCATTTTGTAGGATTTATTGTCATATTTTGGCTCAAACCAAAGCTATCCGAATCTACAAAATTCATCCAAACAAAAGTATTATGTTTTGTGCTCTCATCAATGATTGAAGCTTGATTGACACCATCTCTCAAACTTGAATAATAAAGTCGCGTATCAAATTTTTTGTAAGTAAAAGTAAGTTCTAAATTGTGTGTAAAAGCTGGTTTCAAGAAAGGACTTCCTTCGTTGTAAACATATTCGTTTTGTATCATTCGAAAAGGATTTAAACTTTCGTAATTTGGGCGATTGATACGACGCGAATAATTAATTCCTAAACTTTTGCTTTTATCAAAAGTATGCAACAAATAAAATGACGGAAACAATTTGATATAATCTGTTTTGTTCGTTTGATTATTTTCTCTCGAAAAACCTTCTGTTTGCGTTGCTTCTAATCTCAAACCGGCTTGCATCTGCCATTTTTCTCCAAAATTTTTACTTCCGTTCAAATAAATTGCTTCGTTATTTTCTTTGTATTTGAAAAGATTCGACAAATTTTCATCAAATGTATAGTTGTAATTTTCGTCTGCTTTATATGCTTCAACCAAATTATTTGATTTTGATTGCGAAAATTTAGCTCCGAAACTCCAATTGAAATTTGTTAAAGGAAGCTCTACATCAATTTTTGACGAAAAATTCTCAATTCGATTGTTTAAATTACTTTTTCCACCAAAAAAAGAATCTTCTATTAACTGATTATTTTTGTAAGAATTGGTTGCGTAAGTTCTATTCATTGGAGATGAATAATTGGCGTAATCGGCATCAAACGAAATCTTTTTACCTAATGAATCAAGTGCAAATTCTGAATAAAGATTGACCAAAGGTTGATTTGTTTTACCATTTTCGAATGAATTTCCTTTATTTGTTTGATAAATTTCGTTCGCTAAATTCTTGAAAAACATTTCTTGTGGATTTTCTGAATTATATTTCGAATTGTTGAACGAAAATTTAGAACCAATTGTCCATTTATTGGTTAATTTATAATCAACAGAGAATCGTCCTCCAAGATATTTATTAATATAATCTGTGTAAGAAATGTTATGTCTGCGCGCATCAGAGAAAAATAATTCGTTGTTCCATGTTCTTAGAAATCTTCTATCTCCAGCATTCAACGAAGTCTGAATTGTCCATTTATCTTTTTGTAAATTGTAAGCTGCATTGTAGCGTTCTGTGTTTCTTTTACTTCGCGTATATGATGTTCCAATAGTGGAATTCCAGCTATTATTTTTTATTTTTTTGGTTACAATATTTACAATTCCACTATTTCCTTCTGCCTCATATTTTGCAGGCGGAGTCGTAATGACTTCAATTTTTGAAATATCAGAAGCGCTCATACTTTCCAAATAATTAATCAAATCCGTTTGTGACATATAAGTTGGTTTGTCATCAATCAAAACCATTACAGAATTTTTTCCAGAAACCGCAATATTGTCATTTGTTACATTCAAACCAGGAGTAACGCGTAAAACATCCATCGCAGTTCCGCCAGCAGCTGAAGTAGAATTTTCTACATTGAAAACAAAACGATCGATTTTTCGTTCCATGATTTTCTTTTCTGCTCCAACGACAACTTCTTTCAAGTTTGTAGATGTTTTAATTTCAATCTTTCCTAAATCGATAGAATTATTCAATTGAATATCTTTCTGAAAAACAATTTCTTCAAAATAGTTTATTTCAAATTTGTACGTATTTTTATTTGCTTCAATGGAGAATTTTCCACGCTCATCTGTTGTTAAATTGATAATTGTGTCTTGATTAGATAAGGTTATATCAACATAAGGAAGCGCATTGTTTTGCTCCATAACTTCGCCTGTTAGAGTATAATTTTGAGCAAATAGAAAACTTGAGCTAAATAAAATGATAAGTTGAATAAATGTTTTCATGTTGAATTAATTTTAAACAAATATTCTCCAAATCGATTCTTTTTGAACTTTAAAATCGACAAACCCTACTATATTATCGACGAATTTGATTAAAATAAAAAACCTCGAGAATCTCTCGAGGTTTTTGATTTAATTTATTTTTCCTTCATAATAAACAGGATTTCCTTTTTCATCGAAACCAATTATAGTTAATTGATAATCTTTTGGTTTATCGTTGTTGAAATATTCTATTTCTGTGTCTTCTCCTGGAGCTGTATACAAATTAGGATTCCAAAATAAAGTACTTCTTATGTCATTCGGAACATCGTTGTAAAGCGATTCGTAATCATCATTGTTAAAATATGGAAGGGATTGATTATAACCACCAATTTGAATTAAATTATTAGGTAACATAGGCGTGTTATCAACTGGCGCATCACTTCCTCGTTTAGAGTAAATTGCAATTGCATTACCAAGTAAACCAGCGCCTTTGAAAATTTTTACCATCGCAATATCTCTAGGATTAATACTAGTTAAATTATCTGAAGTCATTTTCATTTCGTTCCAATAAATTGCAACTTCAGAATTTCTAATTTTTGGAACTCCGTTAGAAACCGTTAATCCTGCAACTCGTCCAGCTAAAAAGTCCATAATATTTGTATAACCTTCTATTGGCTGAGATTCGTTTACGAAATCTATCACAGTTTCGTTTATGTTATTGAACATTCCGCTACTTAATTCATTGTTCAGCTTCTCAGTTTTCGATTTTTTATCCGCTTTTACAACAACTTCTTTCAGACGAATACTTTTATCATTGATGATTTTGATGTTCTGTTTATACGTATTCTGCTTCTCGACTTCTTCTTTATTCGTAATTTCTTCTAATAAATAAGGCGTTGCAGGCAATTTGGATTTATAACTTGTACTTTTATAATTTGGCACAACAGATAAAGTTAAAGTTCCGTTGTTGGCAGATTTTCCATTTTCCGAATTCAAGAAATAATTCATCGCCATTGGCCCATAATAAAACAAATTATTCATCTCGAAGTTTCCTTCATAATCAGTATCAAGCGTTGCAAATTCTTTTCCATTATTCTGCATTTTATAAATAATACTCAACGAAGCATTGCTCAATTCTCTCCCGTTATTATATGCTTTCACTTTGTAGGAAAGATATCTACGATCGTTGTCAATAGTAGGTTTTACGATATTTCCAACCACTAAATCTTCCCAATTAAATCTTTTCCATTTTTCTGTTATTAAAAGCGCATCCAGATTTTCTGAGAATTCATTATTTTTAAAATATTGTGTAGGATGATTAATTTTCGAACTAAAATCTCGCGTCAATAACATTGCAGAAATTAAATTGTCTTCATCATTATTTTTTTGATCTTTGATAACAGCCGAAAAATTAATTTCTTCAGGATATTTTACCTTAATTGTGTTTAATTCTCGTGGATTAGCCGTTGTTTCGAAAGAAATTTCAGGTTTTTTGTACGATTCTTTTGGATTGATAAATATCAAACGATGAGCAACCTGAATATCATTTGCATCAAAAATGGCAATGTTCAAAATACCTTTGTCATTGTCTAAAACCTCTTTTGGAACATAAGTTGAAACCGATTCCACACTTTTTACAATTTGAGAACTCATTACAAGTTCATTATTAATTGTTCCAATAATTTTATGATTCAATAAAGGATTTTCTTGATTGATGCTTTTTAATTGGATCACAATGTCTTTGCTATTTCGAACAACTTTCATCAGAATCCCATTTTTTTTAGCTTCAGGTAAATCAATAATTTGTTGATTTCCTTTTTCGTCATTTAATTGTACTTGATAAGATTTGCCTTCTTCTGCTCTCAACGCAAAAGTCGCAACGTTTTCATCTAGATTATCAAATGTTGTAATTTTATTGGTAGGATTATTTTTCTCGAATACAAAACCATTCCATTTTTTTGGTAAATCTCCGTCCGATTTTAATCTTACAGCAAATTTAGTTGTCTGATTTTGAATGAAATTTCCACCTTCAGCAAAAGCTTTTGCATTCCATTTTAAATTTGGATTTGGAACAAGTTTTAATTTAGAATTTGGATTATAAATCTTGACTTGATTGATATGTTGAAATTCTTCTGAGAAGAAAGTCATGTACGTTGTGTAGGCTCTTACAAAGTAAATTCCTTCTTCGTTTTCGTTTTTGGTATTCAGTGTTCCGTCACTTTCACCGTTCACAATCGGAACCAATTTTCGGTCGATTAATTTTTTGTCTTTATCGTATAATTCAACAATAAGATTTGTAGAAATTAAGCTTGGTTTGTAGCCATTTAATGTATAAGCTTTGAACCAAATATTATCTCCAGCAATGTAATCTTCCTTATCAAATAATAAATAAACTTTTTCTTGAGCGTAATTTGTATCCAGACTTTTTATAGCCGTTTCCAATTTTGATTGCGCAAAAGTTGTAATCGAGCAAAAGTATAATGCGAGTAAATAAATATATTTCATGCGAGAATGATTAATCTAATAGAATGAATTTGAATTCTTAAAATTATCATTATTTAGATGATTTTCATTCATACTTTTTATTAAAATTTATCATAACTTTTGATTGAATGACGATTTTTCTTCTCGAATAATGTTAATTTTTGTTAATGAATTTAATTAAAAGACTTTAACAAAAAAACCTCGAGAATTTCTCGAGGTTTTGATTTATAAAGAAATGTTGTTGGATTAAATTCCGTCAACAATTGCATTTAATGTTGCAGATGGACGCATTGCAGCAGTTGTTTTAGCAAAATCTGCTTTGTAGTAACCACCAATATCTTGAGGTTTACCTTGTGCACCAATTAACTCTTCGTTAATTTTTGTTTCGTTTTCTTCCATAGCTTTTGCAACAGGAGCAAATTTAGCAGCTAAATCAGCATCTTTTGTTTGATTTGCTAATGCTTCTGCCCAGTACATTGCTAAGTAAAAGTGAGAACCACGGTTATCGATAGTTCCTAATTTACGACCTGGAGATTTGTCAGTTGCTAAGAATTTAGCATTTGCTTCGTCTAAAGCATCAGCTAAAGTTTGAGCTTTTGCATTTCCTTGTGTTTGAGAAACGTGCTCTAAAGAAGCTTGTAATGCTAAGAATTCACCTAAAGAATCCCAACGTAAGTAACCTTCTTCTACGAATTGTTCGATGTGTTTTGGAGCAGATCCTCCCGCACCAGTTTCGAATAATCCACCTCCGTTCATTAATGGAACGATAGATAGCATTTTAGCAGAAGTTCCTAATTCTAAAATTGGGAATAAATCTGTTAAGTAGTCACGTAAAACGTTACCAGAAACAGAAATAGTATCTTTTCCTTCTCTTGCACGGCTTAAAGTTTCTTTCATAGCATCTTTAACGTCCATGATACGAATATCTAAACCTGTTGTATCGTGATCAGCTAAGTATTTTTCAACTTTTTTGATGATTTGTTGATCGTGAGCTCTTCCTTTATCTAACCAGAAAATTGCTGGAGTATCAGATAAACGAGATCTGTTAACCGCTAATTTAACCCAGTCTTGAATAGGAGCGTCTTTAGTTTGAGACATTCTGAAAATATCAGAAGTTTCAACTTTTTGCTCTAATAAAGTGTTTCCGTTTGCGTCTTCAACTTTGATTGTTCCGTTTGCAGGAGCTTGGAAAGTTTTGTCGTGAGAACCATATTCTTCCGCTTTTTGAGCCATTAATCCAACATTAGGAACAGAGCCCATAGTTGTAGGATCTAAAGCACCGTTTGCTTTCATATCGTCTACAACAGCTTCGTAGAAACCAGCGTAAGAACGGTCAGGGATAATCGCTACAGTATCTTCTTCAGCACCATCTTTGTTCCACATTTTACCTCCGTTTCTTACCAATGCAGCCATAGATGCATCAACAATAATATCAGAAGGAACGTGGAAGTTAGTAATTCCTTTATCAGAATTCACCATTGCTACACGTGGTCCGTTTGCTAAATCAGCTTCAATTGCAGCTTTGATTTCTGCTTCTTGTGCATGACCTTTGATTTTTTCGAATAAATCAGCTAAACCGTTGTTTGGATTAATATCTAATGCTTTGAAAGTATCAGCATATTTTACGAAAACATCTTTAAAGAAAGTTTCAACGATAGCTCCAAAAATAACTGGATCAGAAACTTTCATCATTGTTGCTTTTAAGTGAGCAGACAATAATACGTTTTTGTCTTTTGCTTCTTGAATAGCTTCTTGAACAAATGATCTTAAAGAGTTTAAGTTCATTACAGAAGAATCAATTACTTCTCCAGCTTTTAAAGGTGCTGCTGATTTTAATTCTTGAACAGAACCATCTTCTCCGTAAAATTTGATTGTATATTCAGTTGCGTTTTCTAATGTAGTTGAATTTTCAGTACCATAGAAATCACCGGATTTCATGTAAGCAACTTCTGTTTTGCTGTCTGTAGCCCAAGCTCCCATTTTGTGAGGATTAGCTTTTGCATAGTTTTTAACAGCTTTCGGTGCACGACGGTCAGAGTTTCCTTCACGTAAAACTGGATTTACAGCAGAACCTAAAACTTTTCCGTATCTAGCTTTGATTGCTTTTTCATCTTCATTTTTTGGTTCAGCTGGATAATTTGGTACAGCAAAACCTTTCGCTTGCAATTCTGCAATTGCTTCGTCTAACTGAGGAACAGAAGCCGAAATATTAGGTAACTTAATGATATTTGCTTCCGGAGTAGTCGCCAAAGCTCCTAATTCTGCTAAAGCATCAGGAATTCTTTGTTCTTCTTTTAAGAATTCAGGGAAGTTAGCTAAAATACGTCCAGCTAAAGAAATATCTGGAACTTCGATTGTAATATCAGCTGTTTTCGTGAATCCTTGTACGATTGGCAAAAATGAGTGAGTTGCCAACATCGGAGCTTCATCCGTAAGTGTGTAATGAATTTTTGACATTATGTTTTAAATTTTTTTGAGACTATTTTAATAATAGTCAATTAAAAATACATCTTTTCAATTTTGAATGCAGATACTGCAAACTTTGCAAATATACAATATTTAGCAGATTAAGTTGACCATAAATCAATCATTTACACTAATTTTAGTATAATTTTTAACATGATTTTTGATAGGTCGTCAAGTTGATAATTTATTGAAAGAAAATTGTTCAAGTTGATAATTTTTGATTGATTTTTTTTTCAACTTCATGTATAAGTTGACTTTTGAGAAAATCGTCTTTTCAATTCTTCTTAAGAAACCAATTTTTATAAACTTAGTTTCTTTCTTAATTTTGCATAAAACAATTCTTTTGAAACAAAATTTAGCGACAATCGCATTTTATAATGTCGAAAATTTTTATTCTAAATCTTCAGACGAATCTTTTTTGCCCAGTAATTTTATCAAATGGAAAGATAATCGTTATGATACAAAGGTGAAAAAGATTGCATTCTGCATCTCTAAAATTGGAAAATTTGAAACAAATGAATTACCATGTTTGGTTGGTTTGGCTGAGGTTGAAAATGAAGAGGTTTTGCAAGATTTGATTCAAAATGATTTTTTGAAAGATGGTGATTATAAAACACTTTTATATAAATCATTAGACGAAAGAAAAATAAATGTTGGATTAATTTATCGTCAACAATTTTTTGAAGTTATAGAAAGCGAACCAATTAGATTTATCTTTAAAGATCAGTATGATACAAAATCTTATACACGAGATATTTTATATGTGAAAGGAAATTTAGTTGGCGAAATTATTCATATTTTTATTGTTCATTTGCCTTCTAAAATTGATAAAGAAGTCAATCAATTAAAACGTCAATATATTTTAAAAACGATTCGAAAAAGAATTAACGATTTGTTAACCGAAAATTATTCGGCAAAAATTGTTGTGATGGGAGATTTTAATGATGCTCCAACAAATTCTGACTTAATTGATGAATTGGATACTCGTTCTAAACAAGAAGAAATAAACAGAAACGAATTATTCAATCCAATGGTCAGTCTACAATCGTATAAAAGAGGTTCGATGATCTTTAAGAAACAATGGATGTTATTCGATCAACAGATTTTTTCGAAAGGATTTTTTACTTGTCAATCAAATTTAGAATATATAAAAACAGATATTTTTGATGCTGATTTTTTGAAGAATACAGGCGGAAAATCTACAGGTTCGCCATTCAGAACTTTTGTTGGCGGAAAATATTTCGGTGGATATAGCGATCATTTTCCCGTTTATACCATTTTAAAATATTAAATTTGTAGCAGTATAATTTAAGAATAGGTGAGAATCCACGAAAATGGTCAGGTTGAGATTGACGGAATCGATAAGTTGATTCTGAATGCCTTTATGGACAATGCTAACATGCCTGTTTCGCAATTAGCAAAAGAATTAGGTATATCAAATACGGCAGTTCATCAACGTATCAAGAAATTAGAAGCTTCTGGTGTGATTGATTCAACTAAAGTAATTGTAAATCCAACAATTTTAGGTTATTCAACGATGTCATTTGTTGGTGTTTTTATGGACAAACCTTCTTCTTATAAATTAGTTGTGAAAGCTTTGGAAGAGATTCCAGAAGTAGTGGAAGCTCATTTTACAACGGGAAATTACGGGATTTTCCTTAAAATTTTGAGTCGTGATAATCTACATTTAATGAATGTGTTGAACAAAAAAATTCAGCAAATTGATGGCGTTACACGTACAGAAACTATAATTTCGTTGGAGCAACCAATAGATAGACAAATAAAACTTTAATATACAAAGATGAATATTAATCAATATTTAGACTCGACGTATCTTAAAACACCTGAACAAGCAGGTATTTCGAATTCTGATACATTAGAGATGGTGCATAAGTTAGCACAAGAAGCTATTGATAATGATATCTATGCGGTAATGATTCGTCCTGATTATGTAAGATCAGTTCGTGAATTATTGGATGAGAAAAAATCGAATGTTGTTTTGGGAACTGTAATTGGTTTTCCTGAAGGGACTTACGATTTGAATGAAAAGTTGAGAGAAGCGCAAAAAGCAATTGCTGATGGAGCCGATGAATTAGATTTTGTAGTAAACTACGAAGCGTTCAAAAAAGGTGATAGCGATAAAGTAAAAGAAGAAGTAGAAGCTGCAACATTAGTCGCATTGCGTGAAGGTAAAGTTGTAAAATGGATTATCGAAACTGCTGCTTTAACAGATGAACAGATTGTTGCTATAACACAATTAATTCGTGATACTGTTTTAGAAAAAGCAGGTGAAGAAAAAGCATCAAAAGTTTTTGTAAAATCTTCTACAGGTTTTTATAAAACTGAAAATGGAGAACCAAATGGAGCAAATGAGCATGTTATTAAATTGATGCTTGAAAATTCAGGTTCGCTTCCAGTGAAAGCTTCTGGCGGAGTTCGCACAACAGAAGAAGCTGAAAAAATGATCACTTTAGGCGTGAAAAGAATTGGAACATCGTCTGCATTGGCGATTTTAAAAGGAGAGCAAGGAGCAAAAGGTTATTAGAAAATTTCTACATTATAATACATTTAAAAGTCTCAATATTTATTGAGACTTTTTTTTATTCATTAAAAATGAGCTTCCTTTTTTAGTTAATTTCTAAAAATACTTAAATAGCATATTGTATTTTATTATTTTTGGAGCCCTAAAATTATAACTTGATTTATATCAAGTGATTTGATTAAAAATGGTCCTAATTTTGCATTGATAACACTGATAAAATAGTATAGACGTATGTTGTGGAATAATCGAAATGTTTATAATAAGTTGATTTTTGATGTAGGTATAACTGCATTTGAATTGAATGATATCCTACATACAGAAAAATTGAGAAAAGAGTTATCTGTTGATGAGTATTTTGGAATAATCTGGTCTGGTTCTAAAAAATTTGTTCATAAAATAAATGGAAAAGAATATTCGATTCCTAAAAATCATTTTCTTTTTATAGCTCCCAATATCTCTCAAGAATTTGTGAAACAAACTACTCGTACTGATGCTTATTATATTGTTTTTAAACAAGAATTTTATTCAAAATCAATCGAAGAAAACTTGAAGTTAGAAAATTCTACACTTTTTTCGCGAGATATTATAAATATTGTTGAGAATACAATTTGTTCTGCTCCAATTTTTGAGGCTAATTATTTGCAATATTTCTTTACTGCATTCGAAAATGAATTAGATATGAAGCTTGCTCATAATCTCTTGGAACGTATTATTATCAATGGTCAAATGGAAACATTTGATATGCAAAGCCAATTTATACAAGATGATTTTGATGTAGAACTTGCGACAAAATTCAAAAAACTTTTGCAAGAAAATGTCAAGGAAAATAAACAAGTATCTTTTTACAGTGATAAACTTTTTATTACAAAAAGAAGGTTAGATAAAGCAACTCAAATCGTTTTTGGAAAAACAGCAAAAGAAATGATTGTTGAAGAATTGATGAAAAATGCAAAGATTTTATTAGTCAACTCAAAAATGTCAATAAAAAACATTGCGCTGGAACTCAATTTCCTTCAAGAAACCAATTTTACTGCGTTTTTTAAGAAAAACACGGGGATTTCTCCGACTAAATTCAGACAAAGTACTCCGAATTAAATAGTTAGAATTGTCGTTTTTCATCATCTTTTGGTATGATTTAATCTTTTAAGAACACAAAATAACTTCTACATTTGCATCGCATTTGAGAATAACCAATCTTAAATATATAAACTACCAGTTTATTTAACAAATATTTTTTAATAAATTTTTAACAAATTATAAATCATGAAAAAATTAGCATTTTTTTTAACAATTTTCTGTACATTAACTTCAGGATTAGCAATTGCACAAACTACTGCACAAGCCACATTGAACGTAGTACTTTACCCAATTCAAACAATTGTTATTGGTGGTGATAATACAGTTAATTTAGAGTATATATCTGAAAAAGATTATTTAAATGGTGTAACTGCAAAAATGGACAACCACTTAATTGTATATAGTACTGGTGGTTTTGCTGTTAAAGTAAAATCTGAAAATGAAAATTTAGAATATACATCTAAAGATGGTAAAACTCGAAAAATTAGAACAAATACAATTAACTTAAAAGCAAGCTTAGGAACGGGTAATATTTTAAATTCTTCAAAATTTAGTAGTGTAGTATTAGATAAATCAGATAAAAATCTGATTTCTAGTAATGTTGGTGGTACAAATTTAAAATTCAACGTTGCGTATAGTGGAAAAGGAAACAACGATTATGTAAACAAATATTACAATGTTGAGAAACCTAACACAAATATTTACACAACTACTGTAACTTATACAATAGAAGCACAATAATATAAAAAATAGGAAGTGATATTGAAAAATGTCACTTCTCTTTTTGCTTATGAAAGTTCTTCGTTTTTTAACAATCGTTTCTTTTTTAGCATTAATCGTTTCAACTAAGATTAGTGCACAATCAGGTATATCTGTAAGTCCACCAAGGACTTATTTTGCGTTAAATCCTGGTGAATCTGAGCGTAAAAAGATTATGGTAACCAATGTAAGTGATGTACATACATTAGAGTTGTCTGTTTCTTTTAATGATTGGAAGTATGATGAATTTGGAGGTAATGTTGTCTCTGAACCTAATACTTTACCAACAAGTAATGCAAACTGGATCACAGTTTTACCAAGTAATACATTTACACTTTTGCCAAAAGAATCAAAAGAAATAGAAGTTCTGATGCAAGTTCCAGAAAAGATAAATACAGAGAGTGTGCATACATCAATGATGTACATCACGCAAACAAATCCGATTGCTGGACAAAATAAAAGTGGAGAAAATATTAAAATCTCCATTCGTACAGGTGTCAAAATTTATCAACGATTAAATATTGCGCGTGATACAAATGTTGAGTTTACAAATTTTGTTTACGATAAAACTGAAAATCGTTTGGTGCTAAATATTTCGAATGATGGAAATATTTGGGGTGAAGGAACGATTACAAATGAAATCATTAACCAAGAAAATGGTCAACAAATAAAATTGCAAGATGCAGTTTTCTATAGTTTACCAACTGATAAAAGAATTGTATATATACCATTGCCAAAGGATTTGCCAAAAGGCTCGTATATTGTTACCTCAACTTTAAGTTTTGAGAAAGATGATCAATTGAAAATTGCTGAATTGACGTTCTCAAATGATAAATAATAATTTGTTTCAGAAAATAGTTTCAACAATTACAGTATTGTTGACAATGGCAGTTTCTGCTCAGTTTACGTTAAATGCTCATAATAAAGGTTGGGTGTTAGTGAATGGAAGTAATGGAGTTACGACGGCTAATGTTGTGGTTGTAGAAATGCACATGTCTGGTGCTTTAAATTATAAAAATTGGTCTTTAGTTGCGCGTGTTGTTTCGCCTATTGTAAATTCTGAGAAAAAAGAATTTCCTGTCGAAAAACTGAAGCTAAAATTTAATAATTATACAACTTCTCAATATTATTCAGAGAATTATCCTACACTAAATCAATTAGGAGTTATT
The DNA here is from genome assembly GCF_030324375.1 of Empedobacter sp. R132-2. NCBI lineage: Bacteria > Pseudomonadati > Bacteroidota > Flavobacteriia > Flavobacteriales > Weeksellaceae > Empedobacter > Empedobacter sp. R132-2. Next base: position 20,909 of record NZ_JACAGG010000006.1, on the reverse strand, counting down.
CAGAATAATATCGCGATGAGTTTTTCTCCAAATTATTTTATTCGAAATTCTCCTTTAACAATAGCAACACCAGCAGGAAAATATGGAGCAATTGTCTTGAATTATGATATTGTGATTGATGCAGGAACATATCTAAATGCTCTAAAATCATGGAACAATTATCCAATTCAATTCGAGTTTTCTTTATTGAATGAATTTGGAACCCTGATTGGTAAAAGTCTTTTTCCGATTGTAATGCAAATTAGTCCAAACGGAAATTACGAATCAGCTCCGACGTTTTCTATTGCGGTCGATGGTTCTGCTGTAAATGGAGAATTGGTTTTCAATACAATACAAGATTATAGAAATGGTGTGAAGAAAGAATATCAAAATGGCTTAATTGTTTCTTCTGATACAGCTTACGATATTCAAGTTTCGTCGATTAATCAATATTTACAATCAAGTGATGCGCAGAATTTGGAATTAAATTCAATCAATGTTCAGATAAAAGACATCGAAACAAATAATCTTTCTAAGGTTATAAAACTTTCGAATTACAATCAATCATTGATGACGAATAGTTCTAAAACAGCTTCAAAAAAGTATAATATTATTTATTCTACAACTCCGTCGGATAATAAAATTTTGAATAGCAAACCGGGGAATTATTCAACTTCTTTGTTGTACACGATTACACCTTTGTAAAACAATATGTTCTTTTCAATCAATTATTTTCGGAGCGTATTTTTTATTCTGCTTATGCTTGTTAGCGGACAAAACTTACGTGCTCAAACAATAAATAACGGATTGAAATTTAGTACAATAAAAGAAGTTAAATTAGAAGATAGCAACAACTTTTCTGTTATTCTTCAATTAGAAAATACAACCAATGATACGATAAATGCTCGTCTGGCACTTAAAATCCCTTCGGCTATAAAATCGTATTCGCAAGATAATCTTCAAATAAAAATCAATCCAAACAAGAAGGCTTTTATTCCTATGCAATTTACGGTGAGTAAATCGCAAATGGCTGGAAAATTAGATTTAGAATTCAGTATTATTGATTTTTTAAGTAAAAAAGAAATAGGAAAATCTGTTACTTCAGTTGTTGTTTTGCAAAAGAGAAACATCAAAATTTTTCCTGTCCAGAGTAATATTTTTTACCGTCAAGAAGGAGATTCTATTCATTATGAATTAAAAGTAATGAATATGGGAAATCAAGCCGAAGAAATTTTGTTAACCAATGTACTTCCTGATTTCAGAGGAAGTTATACTTATAATAACAAACGACTTATAGTTGAAGCTTTTCAAGAAAAAATTGTTCGATTTTCTAAATATGTCGACCGAGATATGATGAAAATTGAAAGTTTTCAGGCAAATGTTTCGGGTTATACAACGACCAAAGATTTTGCAGGAAATGTGTTTTTTACGATACAGAATGCAAGTTCCAATCGTGTGTATATAGATCCAACAATGCTAAATCAGAATTGGACCAATTTTTCTTCAAATTATGTTCGATTAACTGCTCGCGATATTAATTCTGCTAATGCGAATTATAACTTAATGGCTCATCAAGAATTTTCGGTTGGGTTGAATGAATTTGCATATAATATTAATGGAACAACTTGGAATAAGAATCAAGACATGGTTTTGACAGATTCTTGGGTGAAATATCAACGCAAAGACAAAGGAATTTTAATCGGATCAATCAATAACAACGATTTTGATATTCCAGTTAACGGACGAGGAGTGATGTTGTTTAATAATTATGATAAGAATGATAACCGAATTGTAGTCGGAACGGTCGAAAAAAATTATAATTTATTAGATGATTTGACGAACGATGTTTTCAAGAATAGCAACACAACTTTTGCGAATGGACGATTTTTAATAAAAGATAAAAACGAATTAGAAACAACAGCTTTGTTTGATAGAACTTATTCTACAACGAACTTTATTTTGACAAATGGTTACAAATGGGTTACACCAAATAAGTGGAATCATTCAGTGAAATTTGGGTATGGTTTATCAAAATTTAAAGAGACGAACAATGTCGAAAACTCGATGTCGATTTCTGCAAATGTTTCTGGAACAATAGGCAAATTTGATTTTTATAGTTCCAATTATTACAGCTCAGGATATTATCCGGGGACACGACGTGGAGCATTGTATCTTAATCAGCGTTTTCAACGAACGTTTTCTAAATTTTCGTTGTGGTCTTCGTTAACGGTTACCAATAACAATCCGAAATCTATCGATCCATATTTGATGAATTATACAAAAGCGAATGAGTCGAAAGCGTTACGTTTTGAGACGGGTATATCATTCAAATTGGCAAGTCATTTTAATGTTTCGATTTCTCCTAAATTGAATTTAGAAAAATCAAATATTCTGAATTATGAGACGTTTAAGTATATGCCGATGGACTTTAAATCAGCTTATTTGAACGGAACATTTACGTGGTTGTCTAATTCTCGTGTGCATCAGTTGGTGTTGAATGCTTTGGGAGGATTTTCTGAACTAAAAGAATTGAGAAATGCTGATCCAATTGTTTATGGACAATTAACGTGGAGTGTTAAAAACTTTCAGTTAAACTCAATTTATCAAAGAGGAAGTATGATGATTGCAGAAGTTTATTCGATGAATAATTTAAATCATCAATTAGAACGTTTTACAAATTCGGCGAGTTTTCGTCAAAGCTTTTTTCAAAAAAAATTGAATACAGCAGTTTCTACTTATTATAATATTGACAAAAATTTTGGAAATACTCTAACTTTTGGAGCTTCTTTAGATTATCAACCCATTGATAATTTTATTGTGAGTACACAAGCTAATTTTAGTCATTATGATTCGAAAACTTTTAACAACAAACAAACTTATTTGCAGGTTGGTGTTCAATATAATTTGCCTGCGAAACGCACTGTGACAGATGTAAAAGACGGAACATTGAATTTGTTTGTGTTTTATGATTACAATGCAAATGGTATTTTTGATGAAGGTGATAAAGTGGCTGATAGTCGTAATGTAAAGATAAATGAAACTAACTTTATTACAGATTTGGAAGGTAATATCAAGTATAAAAAAGTTCCTTATGGTAATTATATAATCAAACTTCCTGGACAAAAATGGTTTGCACAAGATTTCGCGGTTAATATCAATGCGAAAACGACTTCTATTTCTATTCCAATGCAACAAACTGGTATTGTGAGAGGAAAAGTTGAGTATGAATTATCTTCAAATTTGGAGTATCAGGTTTCGGCAAATTTATTCGGATTTACATTGATTTTTAATCACGAAAATGGACAGGTTTTTACAGTTAAAACAAATGATAGAGGTGAATATACAGCTTTTTTACCTGTCGGAAATTATACGTTTCATCTTGTAGAAAATAGTTTACCAGAACATGTTTATGCAAAAACATATTTGAATAAAGTAACGGTAGAAAAGGAACAAAATACAGAATATGAACCGCTTATTTTGAAAATTAAGGAGCGAAAAGTTAACATCAAACGTTTTGGTAGTTAATGGATATTTTGATTTACTTAGCATCAAAATAAAACCTAAATGCCACTAACTTTTTGCCATCCAGCAATTGTTCTTGCGCTAAAAAAGCTAAAATCGAATTGGTTTTCGATGACGGGATTAATCATTGGTTCGATGTTGCCAGATTTAGAATATTTCTCTCGAATGGAGATTGTAGCGACGTATAGTCATTTGTTTTGGGACGTTTTGTATTTTGATTTACCAATTGCTCTTATTTATTGTTACGTTTTTCACTTATTTGTCCGAAATGTTTTAATTCATCATTTACCTTATTTTTTTAAAGAACGATTTGCTCAATTCCTAATTTTTGATTGGATTGATTATTTCAAAAAACATTGGATAATCATAATTCTCTCAATTATAATAGGAGCTTATTCGCATCTTTTTTGGTATACTTTTACTCACGAATGGGGATTTTTTGCGAAACATGTTCACGCTCTACAGGAAACTTGGGTACAAATTCCTTTCAATAATTTCGAAGTAAAAGGGTATAAATTTTTACAACATTTTAGCAGTTTTTAGGTGCAATTTTTATTGCTTTTTGGATTTATAAAATGCCAAAACAAATTCTTCCTAATACTAAACTTGATTACATTTTTTGGTTAAAAGTAGTTCTATTTACAACAATTATTTCCGCAATACGATTTGTTTTCTTTCCTGTCGAAATTGCTTTAGGAAATATTATTGTTGTTATCGGAATGAGTATTTTTTTGAGTTTGATTATTTTTGGGTTAATGGAGAAACTATTAATAAAAAAATAAAAGGTTATCAAATAATTGACAACCTTTTATTTTAGAAGTGATTAAAAACTCACTTTATCTTTTATATAATTTCCGTTTTGACAGAATTGTTTCAATTCATTTTCGATGAAAATTTCAATAGCTTCCGCATCTTGCGAAGGATACAATAAATGTACATTTGCGCCAGCATCTAATGTGAAATACAAATGATTTCCTGTTTCACGACGGAACTCCCACAATTTTTCTAAAGCAGCAACTGTATTTGGTTTCATCAAAATAAATGCAGGATTCGACATCATCATCATGGCGTGCAATGTCAAAGCTTCATGTTCTACCAATTCTCCAAACGCTTTGATATCGCCAGATTTTAAAATTGGTAATAAAGCTTTTAAGTTTTCATTTGCTTCCACAAAACGACGTTCTGCATACGGATGTCCATTCATTAAATTGTGACCAACAGTAGAAGAAACCGATTTTTGACCTTCGTGAATCAATAAAATGGTATCATGAAAAGTTTTGAAAACATCATGAATTTCGACATCTGGATATTTTGTTCCAAATAAATCTGAACTACCTTCGATAAAATCATTTTCTCCCCATTCAACCAAACCTTTGTAAACCGAACGACAAGCACTTCCAGAACCTAAACGAGCCAAGAAAGAAGCTTTTTTCTTGGCGTCTTCTTCTGATAAATTTGCGCCAAGAATATTCTCAATTTGAACTAAACATAATGCCATTGCCGACATTCCAGAAGCTGAAGAAGCAATTCCAGAACTATGTGGAAAAGAATTATGTGTGTGAACTTCAAATTTGAATTGATTCAAAAATGGAATGTAAGCCGTAATTCTTTCGAAAAAAGTAATGATTTTTGGAGTAAAACTTTCTTTCAATTCACCTTCTAAATAAACTTCAACTTCGAAAGCATCCGATGTTTTTGGCGAAAATTTTAATTCAGTTTCTGTATAGCTATTGGTTAACGTATAACTAATTGAACTATTGGTTGGAATTTGATTTTTCTTTTTTCCCCAATATTTTACCAACGCAATATTTGATGGACTTTTAGCAGAAACGCTTCCTGATTTTAATTCCGAAGCAGTTGTTGAAAGTGTTGAAATGAATTGTTGTTCCATAAAACAAAAGTAAACTATTTTGTAGAATTCAGCTTTTGAAAGCGTTTATAATGATAATCAATTGCTTCTTTGATTGGAATAAATTCGTATTGAAGCAAATTTTTAACTTTAGAATTGTCGTATTTGGTATAAGTTGTCAACGAATAATAATTCGCTTTTGTCATATATTTTCCACCAAAGATTCGACTGAAAATAGATAGATTTTTAATAATTTTCAAGGTTGAATTCGAAACATTTTTGACTGAACGTTTGCTATTGATCGAAACAAGATCAAATACTTCTCGGTAACTTTTATTTTCAGAAATTACCACAAATTTTTGATTGTAAACTTGTTGATTAATTAACTCTAAAAAAATCTTCACCACATCGCGTACATCTACAAATCCTGTTCCGCCCGAAGGAGCATAATCGCTTTTTGATGAATTTTGTTGAAACAAACTTTCGCTTGCACGTTTAGTATCCAAAGTTCCGATGATTACACCAGGATTTATAATAATAACTTTAATACCTTCTTGTGAAGCACGCCAAACTTCCATTTCTGCTCTAAATTTTGAGATAGAATAAGAAGAATGCGTCAAGCCATTATTCCAACCAGAACGTTCGTCAATCATTTTAGTTGCTGGATTCAAATCATCCATCGAAGCAATAGAGCTGATGAAGAAAAATTCTTTCACGCCAGAATCAATCGCTTCATTTACCAAAGTCTCAGTTCCTAAAATATTCGTATTGAAAATTTCTTCTTCTTGACGTTCATCAAACGAAACAAAAGCTGCAGCGTGATAAATTGTTTCGATCCCGTCTAATAAATTCGGAAGTTCAGTTACATCCAACAAATCACCATCAATCCAATGAATAAATTGATAAAACTGTAAAGCGTTTTGTTCTGCAAAGAAATTTTTGATGATTGCTGTGTTCGATGTTTTTCGTTTTAAGGCACGAATAGGTTGTTGCTTTTTTGCCAATTCTACCAACAAATGCGCGCCAACCAAACCTGTTCCTCCCGTTACGAAAATCATACTGAATTATAAATATTTTTTTTTCTTGAACCAAAAGTAAATAAAAATTACCACTAATAACATGACAAGTAAACAAATTGGATAGCCTAATTTGTAATTTAACTCGGGCATGAAATCGAAATTCATTCCATAAATTCCAGCGATAAAAGTTAAGGGTAAGAAAAATGCTGAAAAAACGGTAAGCGTTTGCATGATTTCGTTAGATTTCTGTCCATTTAACGAAAGATAAATTGTTAACAAACTTTGTACATCATCTACAATTTGCGAATGCAAGTGTAACATTTTTACGTTTTCTTCGTACAAATCCTGTGATGAACTTGTCTTTTTGTTATCTGCGCGATATTCTTTCAGTGCTTCAAGCGTATAATCTAATATTTTTTTGCAAGCTGTAGCTTCTCGTTTGATTTTATATAAGGTAGGAAGTTTAATTTTTCTGAAATCATCCGTAAAAATTAAATGTTCGAGTTGATTGACTTCTTCGTCCATTTGATATGCTGGTTCTTCATATGTTTTGATGGTTTCGGAAATAATACGATACAAAATTCCTTTGATAATGATTTTAGAAGGATCAGTATTAGCTAAATATTTTTTCTGAATTTTCTCGAAAATATCCGTTTCCTTTTGATGAACAGTTACAATAAAATCTACTCCGATGTAAATACTGATTTTGTGACTAAATTCTCGAACAGTGTTTTTCAACATACGGTGTTCTTTATCAAAAAAACGAATTAACAAAAACGAAACTTTTGAATCATCTGATTCATATTTAGGTAAATGTCCAGGCTCCAAACTATCTTCAATCGTTAATTTCTGAAAACAATATTTTGTAGCAATTTCATCTAACTCAATTTTTGTTGGATTTTGTAAATTAATCCATTTGAATTTTTCATTCTCGAAAAGTGTTTGCATGACGATTAGATATTGATTATAATAATACAAAAATATTATATTGTTGAGATTAATTTTATTTATTGATTTTTCATTAAATAGGTGTTATTGTTAAAAATAATTTATTTTATTTAACAATAATTGAAAATATTACTTTATAATGTAAAAAAAACATTTTTTTTTTTTTAATCATGTTAAAAAATGTTAATATTGTATTAAAATAAACTATAAATACACATGAGAAAAAAATTGACTTCTTTGTCATTGTTAGCTTTTCTTGGGTTGAGTACAGCAGTATTTGCTCAAACAAAAGGAACAGTGAATGATGCAAATGGTTTTCCTGAAGCTGATATTGAAGTTTCAGTAAAAGGAACTGATAAGGTGGCTTATACAGATGAAAATGGAAACTTTGATATCGACGCAAAAGTTGGTGATGTTTTATTAATTAATGGGACAGAGTATATTGTTACAAATGCAAATTTAGGAGTATTAAAACCTAAAAAGACTGATACAGTAGATCTAGAAGAAACTGTTGTCACTGCTTTTGGAGTTCAGAAAAAAGAAACAGTAGTTGGTTCTATTGGTACTATAAAATCAGAAGACATAGAAAATAGACCAATTTCAAACGTTGCTAAAGTTTTAGATGGTTCTGTTTCTGGGGTGCAAGTTTCTACAGGTTCTGGACAACCAGGTTCTGGATTGAGTGTGCAAATTCGTGGTGTAAGTTCATATACATTGTCTTCTACTCCATTATATATTGTAGATGGTGCTGTATATACAGGGAGTTTACAGGATTTGAATCCAAATGATATTGAGTCTTTGACGGTATTGAAAGATGCTGCCTCAACATCATTATATGGTTCATCAGCTGCGAATGGTGTTGTTATGATTACATCTAAAAAAGGTAAGAAAGGTAAAGGGGCTTTTAGATTTTCTTCTAATACAGGAGTTGTCTCTAGAGCAATCCCTGAATACTCAAGAATTGGAGCTGGAGATTACTATGTGACAGCTTGGGAAGCTATGCGAAATGGAGTTTTAGGAACTACTAATAGTGCAACAAAACTACCTTACACATTAGCAGAGGCAAATGCTTATGCAAACTCTTCTTTAATTAAAGATAACTTAAAAAATAATATTTACGGAGTAGCTAATGATAAAGTTGTTGTAGATGGTAAATTGACAGATGCAGCAATGTTATACAACGACTTTGATTGGCAAGATTATATTTCAAGAATTGGTACTTTTCAAAAGTATGATGTAGATTATTCGGGAGCAACAGATAATACTTCTTATTATGCTGGTTTTGGGTACTCGAAAGAGACAGGTTATGTGATTAAGTCTGATTTTGAACGTTATACTGCTAAGACTAGTATTGATAGTCAAGTAACAGATTGGTTAAAATTAGGAACGAATTTATCTGGTAGTTTAGTGAAATCTACATTAGCAGATGACGGAGGTGGTTCGTCATATATTAATCCATTCTGGTTTACTCGTGCAATGGGGCCAATCTATTCTCCATTCTTATATGATGCAAATGGTAAAAGAGTTTATGATTCTTATGGAAATCCGTTATATGATGGAAATGATTCAAGAGGTAGAGGTGCATCAGCTAGTTCAGGACGTAATGTTTTACAAGAAACATTATTGAATAATAATAGACAAGATACTAATGCTATAAACTCTAGATTTTTTGCAGAATTTAAAATTATACAAGGGCTGACATTTACAACAAACTTAACATATGATGTAAGAAATTACACTTATAAAGAGTATGGTAATAAAGTAATTGGAGATGCAGCAGGAACAGCCTCTTTAGGATTAACAACTTATAAATATACAGGGGTTACTTGGAATCAATTATTAAACTATAAAAAATCAGTAGGGTTACATAATTTTGATGTTATTCTTGGTCATGAATCTTTTGATAGAAAAGTAGATTATGGTTATTTAAGAAAAATTGGAGAAACAGTTTCAGGAATTTATGAAATGTCAAACTTCTTGACACCAACGTCTTCATCTGGATATAATTATGTAATTAGAAAAGAAGGGTATTTTGCTCGATTAAATTATGATTTCAGTAACAAATATTTATTATCTGGATCTATACGTATAGATAAATCATCTAGATTCTCTGATCAAAATTATCAAGGAACTTTCTGGTCTGCAGCAGCAGGATGGAATATACATAAAGAAGCTTTCTTAGCTGGATCTTCTGTTGTTAATGAATTAAAATTAAGAGCTTCTTATGGGCAAGTTGGTAATGATGGAGGAATTGGTGCAGAGCCTGGTTATCAAGTGGATTTAGATCTTTATTCATTAGGTTACAACAATGGAGGTGAGTCGGGAGTTTATCTTGGTCAAGTAGGTAATCCTAATTTAACTTGGGAATCTAAAAATTCTTGGGATTTTGGATTAGATTTCTCTTTGTTTAAAAGAAGAGTATCAGGATCTATTGAATATTATCTTCAAGATATTAATGATATGATTTTTGCAGAACCAGTACCTAATTCTGCTGGGGTTCCAGGAAACTCTATTTATAGAAACATCGGAAAGATGCGTAATAGTGGTTTAGAATTTTCATTGAATTTAGGGATTGTTCGCAATGATAAATTTTCATGGGATTTAGGTTTGATTGCAGCACACAATAAAAATGAAATGATTAAAATGCCAAAAGGTAAAGATGATGCAATTATTAATGGTACAAAACGTATTGCTGAAGGTAGATCTTTATATGAATTTTGGTTACGTCAATGGTACGGAGTAGACCCTACTGATGGAGCTGGTTTATTTATTCAAGATCCTGATAAAGCATCAGATGGAAACTCTAGAACTGTAAATGGAGTTTTAATGACGACTAATCAAAATAATGCGTTGTACGCTTATTCAGGAACTTCTAATCCAGATATTTACGGAAGTGTTACAAATACATTCAAGTTTGGTAATTTTGATTTATCTGTAATGTTAAACTATCAATTAGGAGGAAAAACGTATGATGGGAATTATGCTTCTTTGATGAATAGTTATGCGCAAGGTCAATCTCAACATGTTGATATTTTAAATGCATGGAAAAAACCAGGAGATATAACTTCTGTTCCTATTTTAAGTTCAGCTAATGCTAGTGCAGTAGGAGCAGCTTCAACAAGATGGTTGGTTAAATCTGATTATTTAAACATCAGAAATGCTCAAATCGGATATAACTTTGATAGAAAAGTATTAGATACCGTTGGATTAAAAAACTTTAGAGTTTATTTAGCAGGAGAAAATTTATATGCTTGGACAGCTAAAAAAGGTTTGGAACCAACACAATCTTTCAATGGTACAACGACATATCGTTATACACCTTCAAGAACTGTAAGTTTAGGAGTTAATGTATCATTCTAATCTAAAATTTAAAAAAAAATGAAAAAAATTAAAATTTTAATATCAGCATTAGTTGTATCGTCTCTGTTTTTTACTTCTTGTAATGATGACTTTTTAGATACAACACCATCTTCATCTGTAGGAGATCAAACTATTTATTCTTCGGCAGATAACTTAATGGCAGCTATTAACGGTATGCACCGTAATATGTATGTACGTCAAAACTCTTCTCAAGGTAATAATGGATATACAGCTCAATTAATTATTTCTGATGTGATGGGAGAAGATGTTGTATTTCCAAGTGTGGGTAATGGATGGTTTAGAGACGAAATTAGATGGATTACTCAAAATAATACAAGTTCAGGAACAGCTTCATATCCATGGACATTTTGGTATGGGATGATAAAAAATGCGAATAATATCATTACTTATGGACCAGCTGCTTCAGGAGATCCTTTGTTAAGAGATAAGGCTATTGGGGAAGCTTATGCATATAAAGCATTTGCTTATTTTCAGTTAGTACAAACATATGGTAAAAGATATGTTGCAGGAGACACTAATGCTAATGATGGAATTGTCTTAAGAGATGATCCTACAGAAGTGACACCTAAAGAAAGAGCAACTGTAGCAAAAACTTATGAAGCAATTTGGGAGAATCTTAATAAAGCTGAAACTTTATTAACAGGAAAAACAGCTGCAAATAAATCACATTTTTCTGTAGCAAATATTAAAGGTTTGAAAGCTCGTGTAGCATTAGTGCAACAAGATTATACTAAAGCGGCTCAATTTGCGAAAGAAGCAAGAGGGGTATTGACACTTATGACTCAAACTCAGTATAAAGCTGGTTTTAATGATTATACGAATCCAGAATGGATGTGGGGTGTTAAAATTATTTCTGATCAGACAGATTATTTTGGAAACTTCCATGCGTACATGTCAAGAAATTATAACTCAACACAAATTAGAACAGCTCCTAAAGTAATGAATACGAAATTGTATAATGCATTTCCTTCTACTGATGTGAGAGTACAAGTTGTGGATCCGACAGGAAAACATACAAGTTTAGGTTTGCCATCAAAATATTCGTTATTTGCTTATACATCTCAAAAATTTCTATCAGAAAGTACTGCGTCTTCATTAGGCGATGTGCCATTTATGCGTGTAGCTGAAATGTATTTAATAGAAGCAGAAGCATTATATAAGTTAGGTAAAGAAGCAGATTCGAAAACAGTATTGTCTACTTTAGTAAAGGCAAGAGATACATCTTTTACAACATTTACAACTACTGGAGATGCGTATTATCAACAAATCTTATTGAATAGACGTTTAGAGTTGTGGGGAGAAGGATTTAGGTTCTATGATTTAAAACGTTTAGGGCAAAAACTTGATCGTACTGGAGCAAATCATAATACAACTGTTATTAATAATGTGTATACAATTGAGGCATCAGACAATAGATGGCAGTGGGTAATTCCTCAAGCTGAGATAAACTCAAATCCATTATTAAAACAAAATCCATCATAACATTTTTAATATAATTTATCCTCATTAATTATATACTTAAAATAGAGGTTTTCCATTAGGAAAACCTTGATTTTTTATATCCAAAAATCTCTATTATAATCTACTGAAAAATCATAACTTTGTACCTTGTAAAAATTAGATAAAAAATATATTAAAATACTATGAATCCATTAATTGAAGAATTGACTTGGAGAGGACTGGTTCACAATATTATGCCAGGGACAGAAGAACAACTAAATAAAGAAATGACTTCTGGTTATGTAGGTTTCGATCCTACAGCAGATTCTCTTCACGTGGGAAGTTTGGTTCCTATTTTCTTATTGGTTCATTTGCAACGTCACGGTCATCGTCCAATCGCCTTGGTTGGTGGTGCAACTGGTTTTATCGGTGATCCTACTGGTAAAGCAGCAGAGAGAAGTTTATTAGACGAAGAAACATTGAATAAATATGTTGCTGGAATTAAAGCACAATTGTCTCGTTTCTTAGATTTTGATACGAATAATGGAAATTCAGCTTTATTGGTGAATAACTATGATTGGATGAAAGATTTTTCGTTCATCGATTTTGCACGTAATGTCGGAAAACACATTACTGTAAATTATATGATGGCAAAAGATTCTGTAAAATCTAGACTATCTTCTGAATCGAATGTCGGAATGTCTTTCACAGAATTTACATATCAATTGATTCAAGGATATGATTATTTACATTTGTACAAAGAATTAGGTGCAAAATTGCAAATGGGAGGTTCTGATCAATGGGGAAATATTACAACAGGAACAGAATTAATTCGTCGTACAGTACAAGGTGAAGCTTTTGCTTTTACTTGTCCATTAACAACTAAAGCGGACGGAACTAAATTTGGGAAATCGGAAGGTGGTGAAAATATTTGGTTAGATAAAAACCGTACTTCTCCTTATAAATTCTACCAATTTTGGTTAAATCAAGCGGATGCTGATGCTGAACGTTACATCAAAATTTATACGTTCTTAGAAAAAGAAGCGATTGATGATTTAATCGAGCGTCATCGTCAAGAGCCACATTTACGCGAATTACAACGTAAATTAGCAACTGAAATTACAATTTTAGTTCATGGTGTTGAAGAATTACGCAAAGCAGAAAAAGCATCTCAAGTTTTATTCGGAAAATCAACTTCAGAAGATTTGAAAGAATTAGATGGAGATACTTTCTTATCAGTTTTCGAAGGTGTGCCTCAAGCAACTATTGCAAAAACTGATATCGAAGCGGGATTGGATATTGTTACTGCTTTAGCAGAAAAATCAGGCTTCTTAAAATCAAATTCAGAAGCGCGTCGTGAATTAAAAGCAAACGCAATTTCTGTAAACAAAGAAAAAGTAGCGGAAGAATTTGTATTAACAACAGAAAATTTAATTGCTGATAAATATGTTTTATTACAAAAAGGTAAAAAGAATTATTTCATCTTAATTGTTGAATAATTTTTTAGATAAAACATTTCCAAAATAAAAAGCAAGCTAGAAGAGCTTGCTTTTTTGGTTTGAAAACTATTTTTTTATCTCAATTCTGAAAGATAATCTTTAATTGCTCCAGAAAGATTTCCATTCGAATTTTCTAAAACACGTAAAAAAGCACTTCCGATAATTGCTCCATCTGCGTAATTCCAAGCTTTTTCTACATCAGCTTTTGTCGAAATTCCAAATCCTATTTGATGTGGTTTTGTTAAACCTAAATTTTTAACATTTGACAAAAAATCTTCATTATAATTAGATTGTGTAGCACCAGTTGTAGCTGAACTCGAAACGATATAAACAAATCCAGAAGTTGCATCATTAATCTCTTTAATGCGTTTTTCTGTTGTTAAAGGTGTAATTAAAAATGTAACTTTTTGATCGTATTTCTCAAATAATTCTTTGTGTTGCGTCAAGTAAATTTCGTACGGCATATCAGGTAAAATCAAGCCTGAAACTCCACTTTCTTGACAGTTTTGTAAGAATTTTTCTAATCCGAATGTCATTACTTGATTGTAATAACCCATCAAAACAATTGGCGAAGATATTTGATTTTGAACCGATTTTAATTGCTCAAACAAAATGTCCAATGTCATTCCATTTGCTAACGCTTTTTCACTTGTAGCTTGTATTGTTGGACCATCAGCTAAAGGATCAGAATATGGAATACCGACTTCGATAATGTCAACATTATTTTGATCTAATTCTTTTAAAATAACAGGGGTATCCGATAAATTCGGATACCCAGCTGTTGTGTATATTGTAATGAGGTTTTTATTTTTTTGACTAAATAATTGCTCTAATTTGTTCATTTTTATTTTGCTTGTTTTAATAAGATTGTATAGACTGGAAAGTGGTCAGAATAACCGTTTGCACGATAAGTATCGCCGCTCCACATACGGTTAGGGAAGCCTTTATACGCACCTTCTGTTGCTTTTAAATAATCTTTGTTGTAAATTTCAGTTTTGAAGATTTTATACGTTGAATAATCTTTATTTTTTGTAACCAATGATGAAGTTGAGATAAACTGATCAAATAGATTCCAAGCATCACGATAAGCTAAAGTACCAACACCTTTTTTATATAAAGGTAACATAGGATCGTAATATCCGTTATCCGAAACTTTAGCAATTTCTCCAGCCGGATCAAATGTATTTTTAATACTTGGAGAAATAGGATCATCATTAAAATCACCCATTGCAATTACTTTTGCATTTGGATTTTTAGATTTTAACTCATCAAAAATTCCTTTCATCACCTTTGCTGCTTCCATACGAGCTGGCATCGAAACTTTTTCTCCACCACTACGAGAAGGCCAGTGATTCACTAAAAAAGTGATTTCTTCACCGTCTAATAAACCTGTAACTTGTAGAATATCACGCGTATATTTGCGTTTACCTTCAGCATCATAATTGAAAATTGGATGAGGTCTTGCATCAATAACCTTGAAACGAGATTTTTGATACAATAAACCTGTATCAACTCCACGAGCATCAAACGAATTGAAATGAACAACACCATAATCGTATTTTTTCAAAGCAGAGCTTTTTGCTAAATCTTCTAAAGTTTCTCTTGTCTCGATCTCACAAATACCTACGATTACTGGAGCAGAGCCTGTAACATCTGCGCCTAATTCGCTAATAACTTTTGAAATATTATTGACTTTTTGGAAATATTTTTCTGTATTCCATCTTTTATTTCCGTTTGGTAAAAATTCTTCTTGAAGAATTAATGGACGGATAATTTTCTTTCCTTTTATATTTTCGTACGTATAACTTTGTTTGAATTCTTCTGTTTCGTACTTCGATATGTCAGATTCTGCAATCTGAATGTGATAATTTTTGTCATTAAAAGGTAAAGTTCCATTTACATATCCAACTGATTTTATGGTGTCAAAAAGATTTTCAACATTGTAAAAGGCTACAGTTGCACTTGAATATTTGCTTTGAGCTTTAACATTTAACGTTAAGAATAAATTAAAAATTATTAATAAAGTTAAAGATTTATTAATTTTAAACATATGTTATTAATTATGAATTTATTAAATTTGTTGTCCTATTTTTTCTGATGAAGGAAATAGAGAGCTAATTTATAAATAAAAATTCGTTTGAATGAACAAATTATTGTTAAGTCTTTCAGTCTTTGCTGCAACTGTCGCTATGGCGCAGGCGCAAACAAAGGTTACTGGGGTAGCAAAAAATGCTGCTACAGGTGAAGAGGTTTATAACCTCACTGTACGTTTGGACGGAGGAGCAGTAAGCGATGCTGCTATCACCGATCGTATAGGTTATTTTCAGTTTGTAGATATTCCGGATGGAACATACAAATTACAAGTTTATGGCGTGGGCTATGACCCATATGAAAAAGAAATCACTGTAACAGGGCAAAAAGAGCTTGACTTAGGTGATATTAAATTAACATTTAATCCAAATACAGCAGAAGTTGGAATTATTACATTAACAGATGATGAATTATCTGATGATGAAAGTTCGACAGCTTCAAATTCAGGACTTTTACAATCTTCGCGCGATGTTTTTGCTCGCGTTTCTGCGTACGAATTAGGTTCGTATTGGTTTAAACCAAGAGGTTTAGACAACAAATATAATGACGTATTATTTAATGGGGTTCGTATGAACAAAATGGATAATGGTCGTGCAACTTTTAATAACTGGGGAGGTTTGAATGATGTAACTCGTCGTCCAGATGAGTTAACATACGGAATCGAACCTTCTAATTATGCTTTTGGAGATTTAGGAGGAGTTACAAATTTTGATACTCGACCTTCAACAATGCGTAAAGGAGTAAGTTTGGCTTATTCTAATACAAATCGTTCATACAGAAATCGTGTAATGGCAACATACAATACAGGATTAATGGATAACGGTTGGGCATTTATGGTTTCAGGAAGTAGACGTTGGGCAGATGAAGGTATTATAGAAGGTACTTTTTATGATGCATATGCTTACTATTTAGGTGTTGAGAAAAAGTTTAATGAAAAACATACCTTAAACTTTACAAGTTTTGGTGCGCCAACTCGTCGTTCTACAGGTTCACCTAATACGCAAGAAGTTGTTGATTTAAAAGGTATTTACTATAATTCTTATTGGGGATGGCAAGATGGTGAAAAACGTAATGAACGTGTAAAGAAAACTTTCGAGCCTATTAATATGTTGACGCATCATTGGAATATTAATAATAAATCAAAATTAACGACAACTATTTCGTATCAATTTGGAAAAGAAAGTGGATCTCGTTTAGATTGGTTTAAAGCAAATAATCCTTCACCAACATATTACCGTAATATGCCGAGTTACTTAGCTTTTAATGGAGCGTCTGCTGATGCAATCGCAGAAAGAGAGCAATTATGGAGAAGTGGTCAAATCTCTCAGTTAGATTGGGCAAGTATGTATCGTGCGAATGAAAATAGTACGACAGGAAGAGCGGCTTATTGGTTAACTGCAGATGTTAATGAAGATAAAACAGCTACGGCTTATACTAATTTTCAAACAGAATTAACTTCAAATATAGATTTAACAATTGCTGCATCTTATCAAAATACAAAATCTAAATTGTATCGTGAGATTCAAGATTTATTAGGTGCACAATATGTATTAAATGTAGATGATTTTAATGTGACGACAAATTTACCTGTTAATCATTTTTATAATTTCAACTTATTGGATCCTGATTATGTTGCTAAGAAAGGAGATAAACAAGAGTATTACTACGAAATTAATCGTGATTATGCAGATTTATTCGCGCAGTCTAAAATTAAATCTAAATACTTAGATGTTACTGTTGGAATGAAAGCTGCTTTAACGAAGTTTTACCGTGATGGAAAGTTCCAAAATGAAATGTATAAAGACAATTCTTATGGAAAGAGTAAAACATATGATTTTGTAGACTTTGGTGTAAAATCTAACTTTTTAGTAAAATTAGATGGACGTAACTTTATTCAAGCAAATGTAATGTATCAGACAGAAGCACCAACTTCTGATGAGATTTTTCCAAATGCACGTCTTAATGATGTAACTGTTAATGGAATTGAAAGTGCTAAAATATTTTCAAGTGATTTATCTTATATTTTAAGAGCTCCACGTATCAAAGCTCGTGCGACGGCTTTTTATACTAGAACAAAAGATGAGATAGAGAAGGCTTTTGGATATATTGATGGTGTTTCGGATCAAATTTTTGTTTCTGAGGTGATGACAGGTGTTGGAAAAGAATATTTAGGAACTGAGTTGGCTGTAGAAGCGCAAGTTTTACCAGTTCTTACAGTTTCTGCTGTAGCTGCTATTGGACAATATGTATACAAAGACAATTCTGATTATAACCTATATTCTGATGAATTCGGGATTAATGGAATTCCTTACAAAAATTATGGAACTGCTTATTTAGAAAACTATAAACTTGCTTCTGGACCTCAATCAGGATTTACTTTAGGTGCTGAGTATCGTGATCCTAAATTTTGGTGGGTTGGTGTTTCTGGAAACTATTTAATGAACAATTATGCAGACCCTGCTCCTTTTAGAAGAACAATTAATTTTATTACCCAAAACGGGGTTCCAGTTAACGGAGTAACAGAAGAAGGGTTGAAAGAAGTTTTGAAACAAGAGAAGTTTAGTGATGAGTTTATGTTGAATATCAATTTAGGGAAAACGTTCCGTATTGGTAAATATTCAGCAGGGATTTCAGGAACAGTAAATAATGTACTGAATAATAAAAACTATGTTACAGGAGGTTTTGAACAAATGCGTACAGGTAATTATAATAATGCAATTGATAAAAACTACCAACGTATGTTTGGTTCAAAAATGTTCTACGGAATGGGAACAACTTATTTCGCTAACATTTATTTCAGATTTTAATTTTATTAACAACGAACACAATTTAAAATGAATACAATATCAAAATTAACAATAGCTGGTGTTTTAAGCTTAGGTTTATTTACAGCGCAATCTTGTGTGCAAGATGATGATTATGCAACACCTCCAATTGAATGTAATTTACCAAGTCCTAATATTTCTTTGGCTGATTTAGTTTCTAAAGTAACTGCTGGATCTATAAAATTAGATGCTAATAAAGCAATAGCAGAAGATTTAATCGTACAAGCATATGTTATATCTAGTGACGAAACGGGGAATTTTTTCAAAACGATTTCTTTACAAGATAAAGTTGAGAACCCTACAACAGGTATCCAAATAGAAATTGACGGAAGTAATTTATATAATTCTTATCCATTGGGAGCGCAAGTACAAATTAATTTGAAAGGGTTAATAGTTGCGAATGATCGTGGAGTAATGAAAATAGGTTCTGTAGATCCACAATATACTGTTGGTCGTATTCCAAGTGCTGTCATGTCAACTTATATGATTAAAACATGTGAAGCAATCCAAACGATTAAACCAAAAGTTGTTTCTTCATTAACAGATGCTTTAAAACCTGAAAATCTAAATACATTAGTAACGATAGAGGGAGTTCAATTCAGTGATCCTGATGGAGATAAAACGTATGGGGTTTCAGGTGCAACAGTGAATAGAGTGATTGTGGATAAAAAAGGAAAAGAAACAGATTTACGTAACTCTGGCTACGCAACATGGTATGCAGATGTTTTACCTAAAAAAAGCGGGTCTATTACAGTAGTAGTTTCTCGATACAATTCAACTTATCAAGTATTTATCCGCGATACAAAAGATGTAAAATTCGATCAACCTCGTTTTGATGTAGGTGGAGGCCAAAATCCAGGTGGAGGAAATAATACAGAAGCTGCAAACTTGTTATTCAAAGGTGCTGATTTCAATGTTTGGGCTGACTTTTTATCTTCTATTAACTCTTTTGGCTTAGTGAAAGATACCTATGCAACTAGTGGAGTTGGGGTTGGTAGAGATAATACAAATGCATTACTTTTAAAAGGAACACCAAAAGCAAATGATTATGTATTTACAACTATTGTAAATAATACAATTCCTGCAACTCCAAAGAAAATTACATTTTATGTAAAAGGAACATCTGGAAAATCATTGTCACTAAATGTGTATAAATCTGATAAAAAATACGTAGTATATAATGTAGGAGATTTATCGAATGCAAATGTATCTTTATCTCCAACTGATGCAAATCAATATACAGGTAAAATTGATACTAAAGGCGAATGGGTTCTTGTGACTCTAAATATTGAAGGAGTAGATATTCAAAAAACTGCTGGTGAAAATATTTTTGCACTAAAAGTAGGAAAAGATGAAGCTTATGATTTAGTTATCGATAATATTAAAATTGACTAATTAATTAGTTTCAATACTATAATAATTAAGGCAACCACTTGGTTGCCTTTTTTGTTTTTATTAGGTTAACAAATTCCTAAATATTCTTCATTTTTTAAAGTGATTTCATATTCTGAAATGTATAAAATTCAAATAAAAATTATCTGTTAATACATATTGATTTTATTTAATTCAAAAAAAATTAACATAAAATCAATTTTAATTTTATTAAAAAAAGTTAAAAAAAGATTTATTAATCATTTAATAAGTAGTTAAAAATAGATAATAGATAAAAAAAAGTAAATTATGTCTTATTTAGATAAAATGTTAATTATATATCATTTTGTTTTTTTCTCTAAAAAATAATGTTCAGATTTGTTACCCTATTTTATAAAAATAAGACTATGAGGAGAATTGGATATCCTAACAAAACTTCCGTAGTAAGAAAAGATATAAGACACCCGTTGTGCATTTTGATTACTAAATAATAAAGTTGTTCATTTGATTGAAAATCAGTAAATTGCTTTAACCACAAAACATTTACAATGAACAACTTACTTGCAAATTATGAAAGAATATTGGAAGTTCTACGAAAAATTTCCACAGATACACTTTTAATTTATCAACGTAGAAGACCTAAACTTTTTGATTTAGAACTCATAAGTCTTGTTTTAACAGCTGAATTTATGGGTATTGATAGTGAAAATCATTTATTTCGAAATCTTCCTAAAGCGCTAAGTTGTAAAATTGAGCGTAGTATTTACAATCGTAGAAAACGAAGATTATCAGAGCAAATTAATAGTATTCGACTTAAATTAGCGAAAGAATTTAATGAATTTGAAAATTGTTTTATCGTTGATAGTATGCCCTTGGAGGTGTGTAAAATAGCAAGAATTAATCGCTCTAAAATTTGCAAAGAACATCAGTACAGTGCACCAAATAGAGGTTTTTGTGCTTCTCAGCAAATGACTTTTTATGGCTA
>NZ_JACAGG010000067.1:0-1687 GCF_030324375.1 Empedobacter sp. R132-2 | reverse complement strand
TCGTCACTTTTATTGAGTGCAGGTACGGGAATATTAACCCGTTTGCCATCCACTACCCCGTTAGGGTTCGTGTTAGGACCCGACTAACCCTCAGCTGATTAGCATAGCTGAGGAATCCTTAGTCTTACGGCGAATAAGTTTCTCACTTATTTTATCGTTACTCATGCCTACATTTTCTTTTCTAAAAGCTCCACCACCCATTACCAGGTGACTTCTGCGCCGTTAGAATGCTCCCCTACCAGTAGTACTAATGTACTAATCCATAGCTTCGGTAATATGCTTATGCCCGATTATTATCCATGCCGGATCGCTCGACTAGTGAGCTGTTACGCACTCGTTAAATGAATAGCTGCTTCCAAGCTAACATCCTAGCTGTCTATGCAATCCAACCGCGTTTTTTCAACTTAGCATATATTTGGGGACCTTAGCTGATGGTCTGGGTTCTTTCCCTCTCGGACATGGACCTTAGCACCCATGCCCTCACTGCCTAGAAACATATATTAGCATTCGGAGTTTGTCAGGAATTGGTAGGCGGTGAAGCCCCCGCATCCAATCAGTAGCTCTACCTCTAATATACTTTACTAAACGCTGCACCTAAATGCATTTCGGGGAGTACGAGCTATTTCCCAGTTTGATTGGCCTTTCACCCCTACCCACAGGTCATCCGAAGACTTTTCAACGTCAACCGGTTCGGTCCTCCACTTTGTGTTACCAAAGCTTCAACCTGCCCATGGGTAGATCACAAGGTTTCGCGTCTAATACTACTGACTATAGCGCCCTATTCAGACTCGCTTTCGCTACGGCTCCGCACCTGAAGTGCTTAACCTTGCCAGCAACATTAACTCGTAGGCTCATTATGCAAAAGGCACGCCGTCACACTTACGTGCTCCGACCGCTTGTAGGCGTACGGTTTCAGGTTCTATTTCAACTTTCTATTCGAAATGCTTTTCACCTTTCCTTCACAGTACTAGTTCACTATCGGTCTTTGAGGAGTATTTAGCCTTGGAAGATGGTCCTCCCATATTCGGACAGAATTTCTCGTGTTCCGCCTTACTCGTTATCAACTATATAAAAATTTCACTTACGGGACTATCACCCTCTACGGTTAACCTTTCCAGGTTATTCTGTTATCCTTATAAAGTCTTTAGGGCTAATCCGCGTTCGCTCGCCACTACTTACGGAATCTCAATTGATTTCTTTTCCTATTGGTACTTAGATGTTTCAGTTCCCAACGTTCGCTCCCATTGCTGGGTGACATGCCTTCAACATGCCGGGTTGTCCCATTCGGAAATCTACGGATTAATGCGTATGTGCCGCTCCCCGTAGCTTATCGCAGCTTATCACGTCCTTCATCGCCTCTCAAAGCCTAGGCATCCGCCGTACGCCCTTTGTAACTTTTTTCTCGATTTAACCGTCATATTATTGAGCGGTTATGTTAATCTTACTCGTTTTCTTGATTAATTGTATACCTTATATAAACTTTGATTTATTTCTAAATCTGTTTTGATTGTATGCGATTATAAATAAATTTATAATCTGTTTCTAATAATGTCAATGAACTCTTCTGCTTTAGACGAATTTCGAAATTCGAGATTCGTTTATCGCTTCGTGGAGAATATCGGAGTCGAACCGATGACCTCTTGCGTGCAAGGCAAGCGCTCTAGCCAGCTGAGCTAATCCCCCTCTT
>NZ_JACAGG010000066.1:0-3996 GCF_030324375.1 Empedobacter sp. R132-2 | reverse complement strand
ATGAAATGATAAAAAGAAGGTTCCGAAATTCGGAGCCTTTTTGTTTTAACTGCGTTTGCGGCTAAAATTACACATAATGGCTCGGCGAATTGGCGAAGTAGCGAAGCTGTATCGAAGATACAAAAGCGGAGCTATTTAGCCAAGTCGCTTGTTGTAAGCAGTCCGCGAAGCGGCGGCTTACGGCAAGCGACGTAAGTCGCCGAGCCATTGTTAGCAAGGAGCGCAGCGGATTGCTAACAACGTTTGGCAAATTGGCGATGGAGCCGACTTTTAGCACAAATGTTGAATAGAATTACTAATCTTCAACATTGCACAAAAGTTCAATAGAAGTACTTCACCGGCTCTATTGCCAATTTGTTTGTTATGTGCCGTTTTATTCCATTTTATACATTTAACAATTGCTGAAACGTAAAGTCGGGTTTAAACATTTCAATTTCGTTTTGAGTTGATTCTTCTTGTGCTTCTTTGCCATAGATAAACATTTGCTGTTCATAATTTTTAACAGCCTCTTCAATGCTATTAAATTTTCCATCGGCTAGATTATCAGACAATATCAAGGCATCCACCAACCCACTATTTACTCCCTGCCCTGCAAAAGGCGGCATCAAATGTGCGGCATCCCCAATCATTGTTATGGGTAATGGGCGCTTGCTTTTCCAAGGCTTTTCTAAAGGAAATATCCGTGTAGCCAATCCTACAAATGACAACGTCGTATGAATCAATTCTTTGTAGCGTTCGTCCCAATCGGAAAATTCTTTCAGAAGAAAATCAACGACACTATTTCTGTTTTGAAAATCTACCTGCGTTTGGTTTTTCCATTCATCAGGTGTTTTAAAACTTATTCCAAAATGCAATGCACCATTATTATTGGGGTTAGCAAATAATAAATTACCTTGGTGAGATGCCATTAGCCGGTTTCCATTGCATAGCTGAAAAAATCCAGGACAGTTTATCTCTGGTTGATGAATATCGGCTTGTATATTGAAAGTACCTGTTTCTTCAACTTCCGTGTCGGTAACAAATTTTCTTACCTTGGACATCCCGCCATTGGCAAGAATAACCAAATCTGCTGTTTCACTCGGTTTATTCTCAAAAGTTAGTGTCCACTTCTTCTTACCAGGTTCAAGCATAACAAGTTTTCTATCCCAAATAACCGTGTCGTTTTCTAAACTATTCAACAAGATAGCCCTTAAGTCATTTCTGTTTATTTCAGGATTGTCAAATCGATTTTCGGGCTTTACATTTTTTGTGGATAAAATATTGCCTTTTTCATCAGCAATATTTACACCCATTGGTAAGGCTAAGTCATAATAAGTTTGTAACAATCCCGCTTTTTTCATTGCTTCCTGACCTGAACCTTTGTGTAGGTCAAGGGTTCCACCAAAAATTCTTGCCTCTCGGTCGTTGTCTCTTTCGTAAACTGAAACGTCTATGCCGTTTTGCTGTAATAATTTTGCCATAGTCAGTCCAACGGGTCCACCACCAATTATTGCAACGTTCTTATCACTAAGTAAATTCATTTGTTTGTCTGTATCTATTCGCATTGTCATTCAAAAATGGCACATAACGGGAAACGCATTGGCGAAGTGGCGGATAAATTGGACGAAAAGTTCAATTTAGCAGTGACGTAGCCGATGTGTTTCCACAGAAGCTAAATTATTAAAAAAAGCTGAATGTGGGACACATTCGGCGGAATAAAAAGCACAAAAGTTGAATTTTGAACTTAACCCGCCATTTTGCCAATGCGATGTTATGTGAAGGAATTTTTAGTATCTTTGTATTCAAATAATTCACATTTTATGTATTTCAGCAAGCCTTGGTAATTAAAAATTAAAGTAAATTATTAAATCGTCTTTTTGAGACGGTTGCTATTTGGTACGTTAATTTTTAATTTAAAATAAGGTAATAATGAAAAATATAAAACCCTTAACTTTTCCGTTTAATTCGGAAAATAATACATCCATAAAACAAAGTCTTTTTCGATTTCGAGAATATTTTGATTCTTCTACAATTGTTGGTTTAGGCGAAAACTCACATTTCATAAAAGAGTTTTTTACATTCAGGCATCAAGTTATTGAGTTTTTAGTAACTGAATGTGATTTTGACACCTTGGCATTTGAGTTTGGTTTTTCTGAAGGATTAGAAGTTGATAAGTGGATAAAATCACAAATTCCATTCGACGATTTGGATAAGTTACTGTCACACTTTTATTATCCAAATGAGTTTAAAGATACTTTGCTATGGCTTCGTCGGTATAATCAAGACAATAATAATCAAATTACCTTTTTAGGTGTGGATATTCCTAAAAATGGAGGTTCTTATTTTCCAAACTTTCGTATTGTATCTGATTATTTGCAAAGACTTTCAATCGTTTCTTCTGATGTCTTACAGAAGATTTTAAATCTTGCTGAGAAATTTGATTTCTATTCGACTTCTCAGCTTGCGTTAAATTTATCGCTTTTTGATGAAGCTGAACATAATGAATTAAAAGCATTGCTATTAAAAGTTTACATTCGTTTGATTACTCTTCAACCAAAATTAGAAAGTTTAGAATTTCAATCGATAGTTCATCAAGTTAAAGGCTTGATTTATATGAATTATAATGCTGATGCTATGGAAAGTTTCATTACTGAAAGGGGAATTGAAGGAGATATGGGAGCAAAAGACCAGTATATGGCAGAAAGCATTGATTGGTTTTTGAAAAATTCACTTGGTAAAAAGATTATTTTGGTTGCCCACAATGCTCACATTCAAAAAACTCCGGTAGATTTTGATGGATTTATTAGTTGTTATCCAATGGGGCAAAGACTTTCGATGACTTTTGGAGAAAAATATAAAGCATTTGCAATAACTAATCTACGTGGAGAAACTGCGGCATTGTATCCTGATAATGATTATCAATTTGGCTTTAGGGTTGATAAATTTCCACTTGATTTTCCAGAGTCGGATTCTGTTGAATTTATTATGCAAGAATTTGGAGGAAAAGAATGCTGTTTACTAATGAACAGAAGTACGGAATTAAAAAATTGTAATAAGATTCGATTTGATTCGATGTGCCTAAAAACTGAAATAGAAGAAGCTTTTGACGGAATTTTTCTAATAGAAAAATCAACTGTTTCAGAAGTAGTGGATTGAGAATTTATAAATTTAATTTCGAAACGGCACTTTCTTTTTGGAGGTGCCGTTTTATTCTTTCACATAACTTATATATACACGAAACATTCTACTCTATTTCATACCCATATACCAAGATATGCGAATGTTTATGTTTTTTATATCGTATTGTGTTTATACCAAATATAAGTATTCTTTTAAAATCTTGCTAAAAGATTTTTAATAATTAAGATGTAAATGATCAGCACAAAGTGGACAATTTTAAACACAAAAAAAAAGCAGTAATCGTAAAATTACTGCTGGTATATTTTAAAACTGCATTTCAAAAACTCCATAATACGTATTAAGCTCCCTACGGTTCCGTTCAACGGGCTTTCATCTCATGCCCTGCGGGCAAGACGAAAGCTTAGTTATTGTGCGTAGTTTTTATTTTCTATATATTTGTTCTTATGAAGTTAACACATTAGCGCATAAAAGTTTTAATCATTTATAGGGACAGGGCTTTCCTTGTTCATTTTTTTTGTTGTCTAAAAATTAAATTTACGTTATTATGAAAAATTTCTTCGAAAGTCCTTTCAAAGGCAAAATTATTCAAGATCATATTACAAATCCTAATATTATTGCTGGAAAATATTCTTATTATTCTGGTTATTATCATGGACATTCCTTTGACGATTGTGCTCGTTATTTATTTCCTGACAGAGATGATGTTGATAAATTAATTATTGGTTCTTATTGCTCTATTGGAAGTGGAGCAAGTTTTATTATGGCAGGAAATCAAGGTCACAGATATGATTGGATTTCAAGTTTTCCATTTTTTTATATGTCTGAATTTGATGTTTTCAGTAAAAGCCAAGATGGATTTCAAAAAGCAGGAGATAC
>NZ_JACAGG010000065.1:0-4325 GCF_030324375.1 Empedobacter sp. R132-2 | reverse complement strand
TCTGTTGATATTTTTCGTAGAACTTCCAATATTCTTTCGTAATTTGCAAGTAAGTTGTTCATTGTAAATGTTTTGTATTTAAAACAATTTACTGATTTTCAATCAAATGAACAACTTTATTCTTTATTAATCAAAATGCACAACGGGTATTCTATTGTATCGTATTCCAAATAAAAGTAGTGGATAGAATCATTATAAAAAATATTAGTTTTCCCTCTTAAACTGTAATTATCATCAAATAAATCTTGATTGGATTCTATTGCTGAAATTGTATTTTGATAATCAATTTTCTTAGAACAGCTTATTGTTTCTATAATAAATATGCTAATAAGAAGTTTTCTCATTCTGTTTAATATGATATACAATATGTTAAAATACATATTTTTAAACAAAAAAATCCCTCAATTTCTTGAAGGATTTTAAATTTTATTTGATCTAAAAAATTAATTACAACCACTCATCATCATCTTCTGAATCTTCTAATTCAGCATCGATGAATTGAATATAAAATGCAACAATTTCTCCTTTTTCATTGTATCCAAAGTAAGCGGGATAAATTCCTTCACCAAAACCAGCTTGAAAAATTGGCGATTTGAATTCTGTATTTGGAATTGTCCAATTGATCCAATCTCCTTCTTCTGATTGATATTTCGGATTATTTTTAGCGTTTTCTACAAATAATGCATTGAAATAATCATCATATAAATTTACATCACCTTTACTTTCGAATTCATCAATAAACTTTACAAAAGAATCTTTTGCTTCTGCATCAACAATTGTTGCTAAACCACTTTCAATAGAAAAACCAAAATATTCTCCTTCTTGTAATTCGTCAATCAACTCAATTCCTTTCATTGCTTCTTCATAACGAACAGGTTTTTCGTTTGTAAAAGCAACTTTGATACAACCAATCAAATTCTCAACATCACCATCGTCTTCAAATTTTACGATGCTTGCAGTTACAGGAAAATTACCTTTTGGCGTTTCAAGGAAATAAGGATCTTTGTCCATTGATAAATATTCACCCAAAGGATCATTTACAAAGATTTTACCTGATGGTAAAGAAACTTCTCCCATTTCGATTTGGTCGATTTCTACACCTCCAATTTCTTTATCTGTAAAATATTTTTCTAAATCATTAGGAGCTAAAGTGAATTCTCTTTTAGATTCCCAAGTTTTTAACCATTCTGCTGTTGGTTGCATAAATTATTGTTTTTAAGTGGTACAAAATTACATTAAATAATGAGACTAGCTTAACTTTTATATGTTAGTGAAAAATTAAATTATCTTAATTTTTTTCTCAACTCGTTCTTATCAATATCATATTCTAAATGCATGATCGAAATTAAATCATCTTCAGAAAGTAAATTGTTTTTGTAATATTGAATTAAAAATGATTCGATTTTAGAAAATTCATTTAATGATTTTTGTAAAAAATAAGCTTCAACAAATTGATTATCTTTTGTTTTTAATGTAATTAAATTACTAATTCCGTGCGAACCTTCTGGGTTTTCGAACTCACCAAATTCTTTTACAGCTTTTCCTTTGTAATCTTCATTATCAATGACAATAGAAAATAAATCGTTGATTGAAAAAGTTTGATCCTTTACAGAAATTGTATCTTTTGTAAATGTCAATTTTCCATCAAAATTACCTTTCAATTCTGTAGTAGGTCTTTTAAAATAACCATTCCAATAAGCAACAGCAGTAGCTAAAAGCCCAATAAAAATGTAATAATACGTTTGATTTTTAAAAACTTTCAGCTCCAAAAACACAAAACTAATTACAGTAACGGCGAGAAATGATAAGATTACTTTCGCAATTTGTTTATTATTTTTTTTAGGTTTTTCTGGTACAAAAATTTCAAAACTATAACTATCCATGTGCTATTTCTTTACGAACTCTACTTAAACTTTCGGGTGTGATGCCTAAATATGAGGCGATCATCCATTGTGGTATGCGAGAAAGTTGGTTGGGATAAAGACGCATAAATTCTAAATAACGAGTCTTTGCAGATGCACCAAGTAATAAATTAATACGATCTTGTAAACTGCGCACATGATTTTGAATTAATTTATTTTGAGCAGCTAAATAATTTGGATTTAATCGAGTGATTAGATTATTTAATTTTTCATTCAATAAAATAACGGTAGAATCTTCTATTGCTTGAATATAAAACTTTGATTGTTGCTTACAAAAAGCACTATTTCTATCACTTACAATCCAATTTTCTGTTCCGAATTGTAAAACATGTTCTTTTCCGTTTTCATCTATTGTATAAGAACGAATAACACCAGATTCAACAAAAAAATAATCTTCGGAATATTCACCAGGTTCTAAAATAAATTCATTCTTTTTGATGTGTTTTACTACCAAAAATTTTTCAATTTCTACCCATTGTTCTTCTGTGAGATCAATAATATTTGATAAATGTTTTTTATAATTTTCCATATGTATAGGAATGTGCAACAAATTTAAGAGAAATTAATCAATAAAATTGTATCAATATTTGTTACAATTGAAAATTTTGTACTAAATTTGTCCCATCGATTTAGAGAAATGAATAATTTAAGATTTGCAACGGCGATTCATATTTTAGTTTTGACTGAAAAATTTAAAGGACAATTAATTACTTCTGATTTTATTGCTGGAAGTATTAATGTGAACCCTGTTGTGGTTCGTCGTGAAATAAAATTCTTGAAAGAAGCAGGTTTTATCGATTCGAAAAAAGGTAAAGAAGGAGGAATTTATTTAGTTAAAAATTCTGCTGATATTTTGTTAGGTGATGTGTATAAAATTGTCAATCAAGAAAATGTTTTTGGACGAATGAATCATACCAATCCAGAATGTCCAGTTGGTAAACAAATGAATGACAATCTTGAAAGATTATTTGATAATGCTGAATCAGATTTAATTAAATCGTTAAATCATAAAACTTTAAAACAATTTTCTGATGAATTTCAGTAAAATTTTTTATCTTTAAATGTAACAAAATTAATTACAATATAAAATTAAATAAAATGAGAGTAGCAGTAATTGGAGCAACAGGTTTTGTAGGCTCACATATCGTAGAAGAATTGGTAAATAGAAATCAATCTATCAAAGCATTTGCACGAAATACTGACAAGGTTTTAGATAGTAAAAATGTAGCAAAAGTGGCGTTAGATGTAAACGATGTACAGGCTTTGGCGACAGATTTGAAAGGTGCTGATGTAGTTGTAAGTGCATTTAATGCAGGTTGGGCAAATCCAAATATTTATGAGGATTATTTGAAAGGTGCAAAAGCAATTGAAGAAGCAACTAAATTAGCTGGTGTAAAGCGTTTGATTGTTATTGGTGGAGCGGGAAGTTTGTATGTGAATGATCAAAAAGAATTACAAATTGTAGACACACCAGATTTTCCTGAACAAATAAAACAAGGCGCTTTGGCAGCGAGAGATTATTATAATATCTTGAAACAAGATAATGAGTTGGATTGGACAATGTTTTCTCCAGCGCCAGAAATGCATCAAGGAACATCTGGAGAGCGAAAAGGAACATATCGTTTAGGCAATGATGTACCAGTTTTCAATGCAGAAGGGCGTAGTATTTTGTCTGTGGAAGATGTTGCAGTGGTGATTGCAGATGAAATAGAAAATGCAAATCATATAAAAAGCAGATTTACAGCAGCTTATTAAGATATTTGAGTAAATTTACAATAAAATTATTTTTATAGGACAATTTTTTGTTTTTGGTACGGTTTGTGAAAAACAGATAACAAATACAAGAATAATGAAATTGTCAATCGCAATAGGAAGTTTAATCCTAAGTTTAGGATTTGTTCTAATATGCTCTTTTCTAAATCTTGGTGTATTTTTTAATCAACTACTTGGAGTAGTTTTTCTGTTCTGTAGTTTGTTTATGGGGTATTTAGGTTTCGTCAATTTATTTGATTACCTAAATCATTCAAGATTATTAAATAAAGGAGTAAAAGTAAAAGCACATATTATTGAAATAAAAAGAGGTTTATTAGGAGAAAATCATTTGCCAGATTATATAGTTGAAGTCTTTTATAAACATCCTAATAATGAGAAAATTTACTATACAGAGTTTGAATATTTTGGAGATGTTAATGCAAATGAGATTTTAAAAAAAGGAAAAGATGTCGATATCTTAATCGATCCTCAAAATCCAGAAAATATATATTATAAAAATATAATTTAAAAAAGGCTGTCCTAACAAATAGACAGCCTTTATTATTTTTATTAGTGTCCCGTCCTGAAATAGCGATACAAAAAAGAAATCGTTATTATGGAAGAAAGAAGCAATTATGTAAAACGTACTCA
>NZ_JACAGG010000064.1:0-4672 GCF_030324375.1 Empedobacter sp. R132-2 | reverse complement strand
ATGAAATGATAAAAAGAAGGTTCCGAAATTCGGAGCCTTTTTGTTTTAACTGCGTTTGCGGCTAAAATTACACATAACGGTTCTCAACTAGGAGACGCGGGCTTCTCGATTATGATTGTTCAGCCCGTGGCTTTTAGTTGATGTTATGCTTAGTTAATTTTTTCTTTTGAAATAGTAGTCGACTCCATCAATATACGATTCAGCTATTTTCAATTCATCCCCTGAAATCGAAAATGGTTTAGTTCCTTGATTACTTATAGTGATAGCTGGTACAGTATCCATATCAAAAGTTTGAGTTGAGTCAATAAATTGCCCATAGAATATTTTGTAATCACGCTGCCAAGTTTCAGTACTTTGCTTTATTCCATTTTTATATATTTTCAACTTCCCGTCAGACATAATTTTCCACCTAGTTTTTTTTAAGTCGTCAGAAGTATCAAAGCCGTTCGTTTCAGAAAATGTTTTAATTAAAATCCATTCACCAACCAATTCTTCATTAGAATCATTCAACTTTTCCTTGTTGCAACTAAATGCTAATTGTAATGTTACTATTAATAGTAATGTTTGTAAAAGCCTCATTTTTGTCATTTTCATCAAATTAAGCATAACTTATTTATTGATACGGCTTTTCTGTACAAAACAGCATAATACTTGATGTTTTTGTGCAGGTTTGTTTCTTTATTTGATCAAATATAACGAAAGTAGGTAGACAATGATTTCTTATTTCTCATCAAGTAATCACGTTACCTCCAATACCTTTTCACTTCAAACGCATAGGCATTTTTCTCATCCACTGCTTGGGTTGCTACCGTTTCAACATTCCAAGCGACAGCTTCGAATTTCGGGAAGAAGGTATCTGCACCAAATTCGCCCTGCACATGGGTAATAAACATCTCTTGAACACAATCAAGCGCTAAAGCTTCTCGGTAAATTTGTCCGCCTCCAATTATGAAAACGGTTCGTTCCACTTCATTTTTATAATGATCCAAACAGGATTCCAAGGAAGAAAAAACAACTGCTCCAGGAGCATGATATTCGGTATTGCGTGTTAAGACCGCATTCTCGCGGTTGGGCAACGGCCGAAAACGTTCCGGAATGGAATCGTAGTTTTTTCTACCTGTAACCACAATATGTCCCGTGGTTGTTTCTTTGAAAAATTTCATATCTGCAGGCAAATGCCACATCAAATCATTGTTCTTTCCAATACCGAATTGCTGATCAACAGCAACAATCAATGCTACTTTCATGGAAGTACTTTGTAAATTGTAGGTGAAATGAACACCATGCGGGGATTTGGAATTACTGCATCGTGAACCTGTGTTCCCCTGGCCTCTTCTTCCGTGAGAAAATAACCAATTACCCAATGATAGGTTCCATCCGGAGCCACCACCTTGTGGATCGTTGGGGTGAATTTTTTTGAGAAATTAATTGGATTGCGAAGTATCCCTTCTGAATACTCTTGGGCATAATACCCTGACAAAAGCAATTTGTAATGAGTCACAACCGTGGAATCAGCATCTACCTTATATTCAACAGATCCTTTCGAATGACTTTGAAAAAGTGCTCTTGAATCGGTGTAAAACAAGTTGCTTTTGGATTGTACCTCAGGGGTGAAAAAATCCGGACGATGGATGCCATAATCAAACTCCGGTAGAATATAAAATGGTTTCACTGCAGCTTCCTGACGCGGATAAACCCAAGTGAAGGTATGTGTCACGTGTTCAATGTTGACTGCCTCGCTACTTTTTACCAAATCAGCCCGCAAAATCATACCGCCATCCTTGTAACGATCCCGCTTTTTTCATTGCTTCCTGACCTGAACCTTTGTGTAGGTCAAGGGTTCCACCAAAAATTCTTGCCTCTCGGTCGTTGTCTCTTTCGTAAACTGAAACGTCTATGCCGTTTTGCTGTAATAATTTTGCCATAGTCAGTCCAACGGGTCCACCACCAATTATTGCAACGTTCTTATCACTAAGTAAATTCATTTGTTTGTCTGTATCTATTCGCATTGTCATTCAAAAATGGCCCATAACGGGAAACGCATTGGCGAAGTGGCGGATAAATTGGACGGAAAGTTCAATTTAGCAGTAACGTAGCCGATGTGTTTTCACAGAAGCTAAATTATTAAAAAAAAGCTGAATGTGGAACACATTCGGCGGAATAAAATGTAGAAAGTTTTAAGTTAGCACTTAACCCGCCATTTTGCCAATGCGATGTTGAACTAAACCTCCGGTAGCTTTCCCATTCGCCTTTTTAGTAATTTTGTTTTTATTAAACCCTAAAAAACATATAAAATGGCTACAAAAAAAAATCTCCGGAGGAGTTAAGGACTAACAAGTTTCTCAATCGTGCCTCTAGCGAAGTTAATGGTTTTGCCGAACTCCTGCAACGCTTTGAAAGAAATATTTCCATTCTGGGCAGAAGCAAACGAACCTTTGATAATTATTCCAGGCATGTTGCCGCCTTAGCGCTTCATTTCGGTAAAATCCCTACCGAATTAGACCCGGAAGACATCAAAGATTATCTCTTTGAACTTCAAAAGCGATCAAAAACCCCTTCTCAGTCGTACTTTAAACATACTGTTTACGGGCTGCGTTTCCTGCTGAAAACCGAAGGCTTGCCTTACAGCTACCTCCATCTTCCCACCATTCCAAAAGTCAAGAAACTTCCTGTGATCCTGAGTCGGGAAGAGATCTGGCGTATGCTTCAAACAGCAGAACTCCTGAAACACAAACTGCTCATTGGGCTCATCTACGGCTGCGGACTGCGCTGCATGGAAGTGCGGAATATCGAGCTTCGGCATCTGGATTTTGACCGAAAGATGCTTCACATTGTGCAGGGTAAAGGCCGGAAAGACCGTTATGTTCCGCTTTCAGAGCATTTAATCCGGGGATTGAAAACCTTTATTAAAGTTGAAAATCCGGTTCAGTATTTATTCAACGGAAATCAAAATAGGAATGTTGAAGAGATTGATCAGCCGGATTATGGCACACCGGATTTCGATTCCCGCTACAGTCAAAGAGGAGTTCAGTGGGTGATTAAAACTATTGCTAAAAAAGCCGGCATTACCAAAGAGGTTCATACCCACACTTTGCGACACAGCTTTGCCACGCATTTATTGGAAGATGGAGTTTCCATCATTATGGTTCAAAAACTTCTGGGCCATGAAAGAATTGAATCGACCATGGAATATTTGCATGTCTGTCAGCTGTCGGATCAGCAGCCGCACAGTCCTTTGGATACCGTGTTTGCTTTATGCCGCAAAAATGGAAACCCGAAGTAAGGGCGGAACTGTTGCTGAAGTTCTCCGCAAAATCGATTTACCGGCCAAAAACTTCAGCGTTCATCAGGAAAAGACACTTCGGGCTTTGTCCTGTTGCCGGACTTCCGCTCTGGGTGGTCATATCGATGCGTGTGACGGCTGCGGAAATCTTTCCATCAGTTACAATTCCTGCCGGAACAGGCACTGCCCGCAGTGTCAGGGACACAAAAAGGAAGAGTGGATCCAGAAGCGCGAACAGGATTTACTCCCGTGCAGTTATTATCATCTGGTTTTTACGCTTCCTGAAGAACTGAACGGTTTGGCCATTGCAAATCCCACCCTCATTTACAAAACCCTGTTTGAAGCCGCTTGGGCAACTTTAAACCAGTTCGGGAAAACCGAAGGAATCCAGTTGGGAATGATTGGGGTTTTGCACACCTGGGGGCAGAACCTGAGCTTGCATCCGCATTTGCACTGCATCGTTCCGGGTGGTGGAATCAGCCAGCAGGGAAAATGGAGAAGGAAAGTACGAACGGATAAATATCTCTTCTCTGTAAAAGCGATGAGCAAAGTGTTCCGTGCGAAGTTTGTGGCTTTATTGAGAGCTAATGGTATGAGTGACCAAAACTTGACTGAAAGGCTTTTCTCCAAAAACTGGGTTGTGTATGCGAAAAGACCTTTTGGTGGTCCCAAGCAAGTCATCGAATATTTAGGCAGATACACGCACAAAGTGGCCATCAGCAATCACCGGATTAAGGAAGTCACAGATAAAGAAGTTCGTTTTGCCTACAAAGATTACCGCAAAGGCGGCGAGAAAAAAGAAATGACTTTATCGAATGTGGAGTTTATCAGACGCTTCTGTCTGCATATCCTGCCGAAAAGATTTGTAAGGATCCGCCATTACGGTATTTTAAGCAGCAGCTGGAAGCGTGAAAAACTTCAGGGTTTGCAAGAAAGTTTAAAAGTGGAACGGAGCGTTTTTGTTCCCCAGACTATGCTCAGAAAATGCCGCTGTTGCAAAAAAGGAAACCTGGTGACCATTGCCATTTTCGGGCAACGTGGTCCGCCACAGGATTTTCTTTTCGTCACCCAAACTTTCTCTGCGAAATAAACTTTGCGGGTAAGGGAAATTATATGCTGAAACGAAAAATCACAGCATTTAAACCCTACAAAGTGCCACTTCTGCCCACAAAAAAAGCAGTACTTCTAAAAAACTGCTTTGTGTATCTAAATTCTAAAAACGATAACTCCATAGACTGCCAAAAAAGCCCCCGAAGGTTCCGTTCAACGGGCTTTCATTGTTGGCTTTTCAAGCCCAACGAAAGCTTAGTTATTATGTGTAGTTTTTTAGTATCTTTGTCAGATGAAATTATCAGATTAGCAAATTTACTTTACGCAACGTATAGGAAG
>NZ_JACAGG010000063.1:0-4891 GCF_030324375.1 Empedobacter sp. R132-2 | reverse complement strand
TTTTTATTCCTTTCATAATTGTAAGATAAGTATTATATACCTTTTCTTACTCTGGAACTTTCGTTAGGATATCCATTCTTAAGTTCATTACTATATGGACACACCCAATTGATAATTTGGGGTTATTTTTAAATCAACTCTTAATTATATTTGAAAAAAGGTTCAACTGTAATACAGTCAAACCCATTTGAAATATCATAATATAAAATTCTGAATAGCTTTTAAGCGTAATTTTTTACATTTTGAATATAATTTCTCACATCGTTTATAAAATTTTTAGATAAAAAAGAACCTTCTATACATTCTTTTTTATTTTTCTCATTAAGCAATAGAATTTCTTTTAATTCATGATTCAAATTAAAAACCGCTTCTATTGCTAATAAGTTAAGTTCTACAGTATAATTAGCATCATCTATTTGAGTTTTAT
This sequence comes from Empedobacter sp. R132-2, assembly GCF_030324375.1. Taxonomy (NCBI): domain Bacteria; kingdom Pseudomonadati; phylum Bacteroidota; class Flavobacteriia; order Flavobacteriales; family Weeksellaceae; genus Empedobacter; species Empedobacter sp. R132-2. The sequence goes on along the minus strand of NZ_JACAGG010000063.1, from coordinate 4,464 downwards.
TTATAGCTTTACTTAAAGCAAATTGAGATTTTTGATATTCATTAATATAATATATTAAATTATCCAATTCATCATTAATTCTTCCAGTTGTCATACTTATTTTTTTAAAAGGTACACAATAATAATTAAACTCTCTACTTTATGTGTAATTATAACATAGAAATAACATAAATGGAAACATATTTAATAAATTCAAAAAAGTAATGAAAGAAACTCATCTCATTCTATACTTTTTCTCTTCAAATATTCAACATAAATGAAGGATTTGTTTTATTTAAAAAACAATAGAAGTTTTTGTTTAACAAAGTAAGGAATTAATGAAGGAAAATAAATGGATTTTTATTTGAAACGGCAGTGATTTTTACAGTTTATTGCTATAAATAAGAGCCTACTTAAAATTAAGTATCAAATAATTTGAAATAAATTATTTGATAAGTATTAAAATAGGCTCTTGAAATTCAATCAATTCATCATCATCATCACTTTCACAGTTGATTGAATTCTTTTATATAAAATATAAAATATAAAATTTGGGCGTTCCCTTTGGTCGGGATTTCCGTTGCAATCTTTTCTAATCAGGAAAGGATTTTCTCTACAATCCCTAACGCAAATACGAATCAATATTTATATTAAATAAAAATTTTTATAAATTACTTTGTAAGTAAGTAATCATTTTCTCAGCAACTTCTTCCGAAGATGCAGGATTTTGACCTGTAATTAATAAACCGTCTTCTACAACATGCACTCCCCAGTCTTCAGTTTTAGAGTAATGACCTCCTAATTTTTCTAATTCAACCTGAACTAAGAATGGAACAACATCTGTTAATTGTACAGCATCTTCTTCAGAATTAGAAAAACCAGTTACATTTTTTCCTTTTACAAAAGGTTCTCCATTACTTAAAGTAATATTCTTGAAAACTCCTGGAGCATGACAAACAGCACCAACTGGTTTACCAGCATTATAGAAATCTAAAATCAATTGTTGAGAATGCACATCATTTGCTAAATCCCATAGTGGTCCATGACCTCCTGGATAGAAAATAGCATCGTAATCCTCAGCTTTTTCATTAGCTAATACATGTGTATTTGCAATTAAAGCTTTAACATTTTCGTCTTTATTGTAACGCTCTGTAGCTTCTGTTTGTGCAGCTTCAGTTTCGCTATTAGGATCTATAGGAGCTTGTCCACCTTTAGGTGTAGCAATAGTAACTTCGTGTCCAGCATCTACAAATTTGTAGTAAGGAGCAGCAAATTCTTCTACCCAAAATCCTGTTTTATGTCCTGTATTTCCCAATTCATCATGAGAAGTAACAACAAATAATATTTTCATAATTTTAATTATTTAAATTCAACAATAAATTCTTCACTTGGTAGTCTAACTTTTTTCATAGATCCAATCCAGTCTAATTCAGGATCGGCAACACCAACATACATTAAAGATACACTTTTAAGACCTAGCTGGTCTAATTTTAAAACTTTATCTACAATAGCGTTATCAAAACCTTCTACAGGAGTAGCATCAACTTTTAACTCAGCTGCTTGTGCTAATGCAAGCCCTAACGCAATATAAGTTTGACGAGCAGTATGTGCAAAATTTTCCTCTGCTGGTGTATTCAAGTAAATACCTTTTATTTTATCTGTATAACTTCCGAAACGACCTCTTGGCAATCCTCTTTCATCTGTAGTAAAATCATATACTTTATCAATTCTTTCTGCTGTATAGTTGTCCCAAGCAGCAAAAATAATTACATGTGAACAATCTCTCATACATTCAGGATTAAGAGCTCCTTTTACCAATTGATTTTTTAAATCTTGGTTCTCTACAACTAATACTTTAAAAGGTTGTAATCCAGATGAAGTAGGTGCTAGTCTAGCAGCTTCTAAAATTTTATCAATTTTATCTTGACTAACTTTTTGCGATGGATTGTATGCTTTTACTGCATGTCTCCAATTTAAATCTTCTATTAATGACATTTTTTTAATTATTTAGTTAAAAACACAAACAACATGGTAATTAAAGCAGGAATACCTTGTATCAAAAATATTTTTTTACCAGAGGTTATACCTCCAAAAATACCTGCAACAGTAATACATCCTAAAAAGAATAGACGAATATTACAACTCCATTCATGATTTTCTATAAGAAAAGACCAAATAAGTCCTGCAATCAAAAAACCGTTATATAAACCTTGATTAGCAGCTAATGCTTTCGTAGGAGTAAATAAATCTTTTGGTAAAGATTTAAATGTTTTTTTACCTGCTGTTTCCCAAGCAAACATTTCCATCCAAAGAATGTAACAATGTTCAATTGCAACAACTGCGGTTAAAATACTTGCTATAATTTCCATATCATTTGTATTAATTTACAGAAACACTTAATATAACTTCAATATTTCCACGAGTTGCATTAGAATAAGGACATACTTTATGTGCTGTTTCAATAAGCTTTTGAGCTTCTTCCATTGAAACACCTGGTATATTAGCATGTATCTCAGCTGCAAGACCATAACCTCCGCTTTCTAATTGTCCGATAGCTACTTTTGCTGTAACGCTCGTTTCTCCTGTTTTTATTTTTTGCTGTTTGATCACCAAATTCAAAGCGCTATCAAAACAGGCAGAATATCCTGCTGCAAATAGCATTTCAGGGTTTAAAAAGTCATCATTTGCACCTCCTAATGCTTTTGGAGTACGTACTTGCATATCTAAAACACCGTTTTCACTTTTTACTTGTCCACTTCTACCTCCCGTAGCTGTAGCCTGAGTTTCATATAATTTTTTCATTGTTGTTTGTTTAAAATTTTATTTGCTATTTTTTTTAATTGTTTAAGCTCATCTACAGATATCGCCATTGATTCTAACAATTTTTCAGGAATATCTTTGGCTTTCTCTTTCAAAGCACTTCCTTTTTTGGTCAAAGAAATTACTACAATGCGCTCATCTTCAATATTTCTACTTCTAACAACCATTTCTTTTTGCTCCATTCTTTTTAGTAAGGGTGTTAGTGTACCGCTGTCTAAAAAAAGTTTTTCACCTAATTGCCCTACTGTTTGCTGTTCTTCTTTCCATAAAACCATAAGCACTAAATACTGTGGATAGGTAATATCAAGTGGATCTAAATACAAACGGTACATGTTGATTATCTTTTTTGAAAGCGCATATATGGGAAAACAAAATTGATTATCTAGTTCTAGCGTATCTTTCATAGTTGATCAATATTAAATTACATAACAAAGTTACAAAATTATATTGTACACAATATAATTTTGTAAAAGATTAACAAATATTTTTTTTAAATTACAATTTATAAACATTAAGTAATACCTTTTATAATATTTAAAAATAGAATTGATACTTATTCAAAAATACTTTAATCATAGAATCTAACGAAAATAAACCTCCTCCATCTATTATTAAAACAAGTATAACTCCGAGCAGCAAAACAAAATACTCTATACCTTCTCCGTTTTTTACCATACCAATTCATACTCCAGTCATTTTTAAAATGAACAAACAAAGCACCTACCATTATGATAAAATTTCCGGCTGCAGCTATTCTTGTTAAAAAACCTAAAAGTAAAGCTAATGCACCAATTGATTGAACCAATATTATTAAAAGTACAATAAAATAAGGTACTTCCATTTCTATAGTGTCTTTAAAATTTTTCTCTGGAAACCGTCATTGCTGAAGAGTTGAGATTACTGTAAATAAGAATTTTAAAGGCGACATACGATTTGCAGACGAGTTTCAATCCATTGAAACAAGCGTAAAAAAGATTAGTGAGCGATAGCGAGCCATTTAATATTTTTAGAGAGTAAAATGAAGATTGAACGTCGAAAATCGAAGTCTTGATTTTTTTGGTTCGTTTTTTCATCAAGGAAAAAATGAACATATAATTATTAATCAACTTGTAACAATTTTATCTAAGCTCCACAGGAGCTTCTCCTTTTAATTTCAAATTCTTAATCTCAAATGTTTTTTCATCAAGGTTCCCCAAAGGGCATATGAATTTATTTAGAAACAATAATAACTCATGAATAAAAAATGAATGAAATATAGTTTTGAAAACGAGAATAATCTTTCTATCACTTTTTTATTCATAGCTTATCTATTTTAATTAACGGTATTCATATGCCCTACGGTGAAATGAGCAAAAAAGTAATCAAAAAACTCTTGGCTGTAAACCTCTCTACTAAAAATGTTCTCATTTCACTAAAGATTTTAAAAACCTTACGGGCTAAAACCTTTTTTACGTTCCATTCAATCATTTTCTTAACGTGTGAGTTTTAATGCCGTTTTCTTCATCCTTTTTCAATATTCAAATTCACTGTTAATAACGAAATCTAAAATCGTCATTGCTGAAGAATGGCTATTACTGTAAATAAAAATTTTTAAAGCCGACATACGATTTGCAGACGAGCTTCAATCCATTGAAACGAGCGTTAAAAAGATTAGTGAGCGATAGC
>NZ_JACAGG010000062.1:0-4972 GCF_030324375.1 Empedobacter sp. R132-2 | reverse complement strand
AAACTTTGGACGAATATCTTCACCATCTTCATTTTTTTGAAGCGTTTTCACATGTCCCGGCATTCCTTTAAACGCTTTCTTTTTCCAATTATGATGTTGTTCTACCAACTTCTTTCGAGTTGATGTTACAGTTCGACTAGACTCACTGCATGCTTTGAATTCTGAATTTTCTTCCAACTCATTCACAAAAGCAAAAGCATCGTTTAGAACCTCTTTTTCAACCAGAGAATCCATACTTGCGTTTGCTTTGATAAAGGCAGAGTCTACCGCCTGACGTTTCCCTGAAACCATGCCTTTATTCACACACAGTTTTAAAACCAACTGAAACAATTGCAAGAAAACTTCTTGGCCAAATAACGCGCGCGTTCGGCTTATGGTTGAATGCCAAGGCAATTGTTCGTTCAGATCATAACCTAAAAACAAGCGAACATCCAAGCAATTGCTACAATAGCGAATCAATGCTCTGTCGCTATTGATATTATTCAAATAACCCACTAACAATATTTTAAAAAACACCACAGGATCTATACTTTCTTGACCTTGAGTACCGTAATATTTTTGAGTGGATCTATACAGAAAATGTAAATCTAATACTTGATTTACTTGGCGATAAAAGTTATCAGATGGAACTAGCCGATCTAAACTTAATTCATAAAAAAGTTGAGGAATAAATTCTTTTCGTCCTTGCATACTACAAGATATGAAAAATTGCTATATTTAGTGTTGTGCAACAAGCACAGTGGTTTTGCAAAATGCGGGGTTTAGTCATTGATTGAAATTTCGTCAAAATATTTCGCAACTACTTTTCATATTGTTTTTTTACTTAATTTAGACAATCTGAAAAAGCATTTGCTTCGTTTCGGAATTCTTGAACTTAAGTTCTTCGAATTCCCGCACTTCGCAAAGCCTTTTTCCGTTATAGCCAATGCTAAAAGACGACCCGACACAGAATGACAGTTACAGAAAATGGAGTTAACGAAAGAACAATATGATATCATCAACTCGACTGGAAACATCAAAATAAATGCTGTTGCCGGGTCTGGGAAAACTACGACCGTAATTGAATACGCCAAGACAAGACCATCGACAAGTAAAATTCTTTATTTAGCTTTCAACAAATCCGTAAAGCTTGAAGCAGCCAAAAAATTTGCCGACAAAGGACTTAATAATGTGAAAGTTGAGACAGCACATTCTTTGGCTTATCGACACATTGTATTTAAAAATGGATACAAAGTAAGACCACAAGGTTACAAGACAAATGAAATTGCCGAACTTCTAAATCTGCAAGGCAACGGAGAAAAGCATACGGAATATGTCATTGCCAATCACATTAACAAGTTCATTGCCTATTTCTGCAACAGCGCCAAGCAAAAAGTTCAAGACTTAAATTATCTTGACACAGTAACAGACCCAAAAGCAAAAACTTTTGTTTCATCATTTTACGACTATATCGTTTCTCAATCACGACTTTTATTAAGCAAAATGGACAAAGGAGAAATCGAAATCACCCACGACTTCTACCTTAAAAAATTCCAACTTTCAAACCCAAAACTTGACTACGATTACATACTTTTTGACGAAGGACAAGACGCATCTCCTGCAATGCTTGATGTGTTCTTTAATCAAAAAGCGACCAAAGTAATCGTTGGCGACACACACCAACAAATTTACGGGTGGCGATTTGCGGTAAACTCGTTAGAAAAAGCCGACTTTAAAACCTATCATCTTTCGACAAGCTTTCGATTTAGTCAAGACATTGCAAATCTTGCAATGGAAGTTTTAAAATTCAAAAAGCACCTTGACGAACACCAAACCATTCCTATCACAGGAAAAGGCAACAGCAAAGAAATTAAAACCAAAGCTGTTCTTGCAAGAACCAATCTCGGTCTTTTACTAAAAGCAATAGAATATGTAACTGAAAAGAAAAAGGTAAAACAGATTTACTTTGAAGGTAACATCAACTCATATACATACGCAGACGAAGGTGCTTCCCTTTATGATGTTCTAAATCTTTACAACGAAAAGCATCACTTAATTAAGGACAAACTAATCAAGGCTATGAAAGACCTTGACGAGTTAGAAGATTATATTGAAAAGACAGAAGATGTTCAGCTTGCAATGATGGTTGAAATAGTTAAAGAGTATGGAAATAAAATTCCTGACATCATAAAAGCCATTAAAGAAAAACACGTTGACAATGACGACAAAGAAAAGGCAGAAATGATTTTCTCGACAGTTCATCGTTGCAAAGGAATGGAGTATGATGCCATTCAACTTGTAAATGACTTTATTTCTGAAGAAAAATTAGAGAAATTGAAAGAAGATAAGAAAGCCGAAGAAATCAACGCCACAAAACTAAATGAAGAAATCAATTTGCTTTATGTTGCTGTCACTCGGACAAAAAATAGTATTCATATTCCCGAACCTTTAATGCCTTCTGAATTTCCAAAATCATCACAAATTCACGTTATGAAAGTTGTGAGTGAAGAAGAAAAGGAACAGCAAAGAAAAGAAGAATTGAAACAAAAAACCGACAAGGCAGAAAGCAAAACAGAAAAAGCTTATTCGGTTGAAGAAGTGAGAACCAAACATAAGGACGCATACAAACCGTGGACACCTGAACTTGACAACGAACTAACAGTAATGTATTGTGAAGGAGTAAATGTAAAAGATATGGCTAAACATTTCGGTCGGACAAGGGGTGCAATAACATCAAGAATTAAAAAACTGGAACTTGAAGAACTTTACGGATAAACAGAAAATAACAGGAAGCACTGGCTATAACAGGCGTTTGGCTCAATGGCGGGTGAAGTGGCTAATTGAACATTCTACTTCGCATCAACTTTTGTGGTGTATTGACAATTTTGTGCTCCGAAATCCGCCACTGCGCCAAGCGCCAAAACGTTAGCGGTCATTGTAAGACAACGACCTTGAATGTAGCCAATCGATAAGCATAAAAAGATGAAATCAAATTGTAAAAACAGCCAGGCTACAATAGGAATTTTGCACTTTTGTCCTTTGATGAATAGTGCTGAAAGAGTTTGCAAGATAGAAAAATAAAGAAATTCTTATGTCAAAAACCTTTGCTGATAAAGTGATTGATTTCAACCACTATTTACACTATTCGGGTAAGCTGCCAAAAGGTTTTCAGGTGATGAACCCTTACCTGAATAATCCTGAAACGATAGAGGTAATGCAACAGTTTTATCATAAATATTACAACGATTCTAAGCAACGAAGATTTATTATCGGTATTAACCCGAGCCGTCACGGAGCCGGGGTAACGGGTGTGCCATTTACGGATACCAAACGATTGGAAAGCGTCTGTTCTATCAAAATGCAATCGGCACATACGCACGAAGTTTCTTCTGTTTTTATGTATGATATGATTGCTGAGTATGGTGGAGCAAAAGAATTCTACAAAGATTTTTACATCAACTCTCCATTCCCTTTAGCCATTATCCGTCAAACAAAAAACGGCAAATGGCTTAATGCAAATTATTATGATGACCCTATTCTTTTTGAAATGGTGAAAGGTTTTATGATTAACTCTTTGAAAAAACACATCAGTCTTGGATTAGATACTTCAGAGGTTTTTGTATTAGGAAAGAAAAATGCAGATTTTATCCAAAAGCTAAACAAGGAAGCAAAGTTGTTTGACAGTTTAAAAACCCTTGAACATCCGCGATACATCCAGCAATACAAATCAAAAGAAAAACAGCAGTATATTGACAAATATATTTTAGCATTGAACAATCCTAAATGAAGAAATCGGGAACACATATCATCTATACCATAGGGCATTCTACACGTAGTTTGGTTGAATTTTTGGATATGCTGCAATCTTTTGATATTAAAATTCTTGCTGACATACGGAGTTTGCCCGGCTCACGCAAATTCCCACAATTCGACAAGGAAAATTTAAAAATATCCTTAGAAGAAGCCGGAATACAATACATACATCTGGCCGATTTAGGAGGAAGAAGAAAGGCAAAAAAGGACTCAAAAAACAACCGCTGGAACAATGATTCTTTCAGAGGTTTTGCTGATTATATGGAAACCGAAGAATTTGAAAGTGCCATTTTGAAACTGGAACATATTGCTTTAGAACAACCCACGGCTTATATGTGCTCCGAAGCAGTTTGGTGGAGATGTCATCGTTCAATGGTATCCGATTATCTGAAAGCAAAAGGTTGGACGGTATTACATATTATGGTAACAGGAAAAGTGCAGGAGCATAAATACACTGCACCGGCAAGAATAGTTGATGATAATGTATTTTATTCCGATGAAAATTAGATTTACAATTAAAAAATCTGTTTATGAAAACAAAATTTAAAGTAGGCGACAAAGTAAGCTGGAACTCCGAAACAGGAAGAGTTTCAGGAACTATCATTAAAATACATACAAAAGATTTCGATTACAAAGGTTATACACACCATGCTACAGAAGAAGATCCTCAATATGAAATAAAAAGCAACAAGACGGATCATATTGCCGCTCATAAGGGTTCTGCCCTTACTAAACTCTGAGAAAAATAATCAGAGAAACGAATTGAGAAAACAACGAACCGCTAACACTGGTAACTGTTGCACAACTCCAATTTACAGTAAAAAACAGAATATATGACCTCGTTTAAGCCTTTTTAAGCGAGGTTTATTTTTAGAAAAATATATTAATGTAAAATTAGGTTTGCTTAAAAACTCTCTTTTTAAGGAGTGAAGGAGTGATTTTGTAGAAGCGTAGTTCTTCCCTTGTTTTAAATAAATAACTTGGGCTAAAACACTTGATTTTTTGACTGTAAAGCGTAGATATTTCTTCAAGTTGTAAGATAAACTTGACATTAGTACATGTTTATTGGCTTTAGACATTCCTCTGCTGTTGATTCGTTTTAGGTTAAAGAAGTTAATCAACGTTCCTAAAACTGGTTCTACTGTAGAACTTCGACGTTTAACTAACCTGCGGTGATACG
>NZ_JACAGG010000061.1:0-5473 GCF_030324375.1 Empedobacter sp. R132-2 | reverse complement strand
GTATCTCCTGCTTTTTGAAATCCATCTTGGCTTTTACTGAAAACATCAAATTCAGACATATAAAAAAATGGAAAACTGGAAATCCAATCATATTTATGACCTTGATTACCTGCCATTATGAAACTTGCACCGCTCCCTATTGAACAATAAGAACCGATAATTAGTTTATCGACATCATTCCTGTCCGGAAACAGATAACGAGCACAATCGTCAAATGAATGACCGTGATAATAACCAGAATAATAAGAATATTTACCCGAAATTATATTGGGATTAGTTATGTGGTCTTTGATTATTTTTCCTTTAAAAGGACTTTCGAAGTAATTTTTCATTATTTAACATATTTAATTTACAATAAGAGACAATAAGGAAACGAAGAATAATACTAAACTATTCTCTTCCTATACGTTGCGTAAAGTAAATTTGCTAATCTGATAATTTCATCTGACAAAGATACTAAAAAACTACACATAACATCGCATTGGCAAAATGGCGGGTTAAGTTCAAAATTCAACTTTTGTGCTTTTTATTCCGCCGAATGTGTCCCACATTCAGCTTTTTTTTAATAATTTAGCTTCTGTGGAAACACATCGGCTACGTCACTGCTAAATTGAACTTTCGGTTCAATTTATCCGCCACTTCGCCAATGCGTTTCCCGTTAGTGGCAAGGCTATGACGACACAACCCGACAGACAAATCGGGTTCTTTTTGACATTTTATATTTTAGCAGTTGCTTAAATAAACAAATTGACTACCTTTGTGCTATGGACAACAATTCTTGTATAAGACAACAAGCGGACATTAAACAAATAAATCGCTGTAAAAACCGAGTTTCAGAACTCAACGGCTCGTTTGACTATTTATCGAACGGACTTGAATTGGCAGGAAACAACGTAAGACTGAAAATTCTATTTCTGCTCTATGAAGAAAAACGACTTTGTGTTTGTGATATAAGCGACATTCTCGGTATGACAATTTCAGCAGTTTCACAACACTTGAGAAAACTCAAAGACAGAAAACTAATTGAAACCGAACGAGAAGCACAAACCATTTTTTACTCATTGACAAAAGAGTATGAAAAAATGCTGAAACCGTTTTTTAAATTATAGAAGCCCCCATGAATAAATCGCTCATCATTTTCGGCATCGTCAACATAACCTCGGACAGTTTCTCCGATGGAGGCCGGTATCTGGCGCCAGACGCAGCCATTGCGCAGGCGCGTAAGCTGATGGCCGAGGGGGCAGATGTGATCGACCTCGGTCCGGCATCCAGCAATCCCGACGCCGCGCCTGTTTCGTCCGACACAGAAATCGCGCGTATCGCGCCGGTGCTGGACGCGCTCAAGGCAGATGGCATTCCCGTCTCGCTCGACAGTTATCAACCCGCGACGCAAGCCTATGCCTTGTCGCGTGGTGTGGCCTATCTCAATGATATTCGCGGTTTTCCAGACGCTGCGTTCTATCCGCAATTGGCGAAATCATCTGCCAAACTCGTCGTTATGCATTCGGTGCAAGACGGGCAGGCAGATCGGCGCGAGGCACCCGCTGGCGACATCATGGATCACATTGCGGCGTTCTTTGACGCGCGCATCGCGGCGCTGACGGGTGCCGGTATCAAACGCAACCGCCTTGTCCTTGATCCCGGCATGGGGTTTTTTCTGGGGGCTGCTCCCGAAACCTCGCTCTCGGTGCTGGCGCGGTTCGATGAATTGCGGCTGCGCTTCGATTTGCCGGTGCTTCTGTCTGTTTCGCGCAAATCCTTTCTGCGCGCGCTCACAGGCCGTGGTCCGGGGGATGTCGGGGCCGCGACACTCGCTGCAGAGCTTGCCGCCGCCGCAGGTGGAGCTGACTTCATCCGCACACACGAGCCGCGCCCCTTGCGCGACGGGCTGGCGGTATTGGCGGCGCTGAAAGAAACCGCAAGAATTCGTTAACTGCACATTCGGGATATTTCTCTATATTCGCGGTTCAGCAGGCATGTCCCCTTTGAGGGCGACCCGACGACAGGATAATCGACCTTATGGTGCGCAAATATTTCGGCACAGACGGTATTCGTGGCAAAGCCAACGAAGGCGCGATGACGGCGGAAACCGCCTTGCGCGTCGGCATGGCGGCTGGCCGTGTCTTTCGTCGCGGTGACCACCGCCATCGTGTCGTGATCGGCAAGGATACGCGCCTGTCGGATTGCAAAAATGGAATGATTTCTGTTTTTTTGATTCAACCTTAGATTGCAAAAAAGAGAAAATATTATAGAAATAAAAAAAGTGGAATTAATTAAAATTCCACCCTAGAATGCAAATACCCTTTTAAAATACTTGACGAAAACAAAATTTTAGAAACATTATGAAAACAGACAACAAACTAATCGGAGCAGGACTTTTAACAGCAATTGCAGCTTCATTGTGTTGTATTACTCCAGTCTTGGCTTTAGTAGCAGGAACAAGCGGACTTGCTTCTACTTTTTCTTGGCTCGAACCTTTCAGACCGTATTTTATCGGTTTGACAATTTTGGTTCTTGGTTTTGCTTGGTATCAAAAGTTGAAACCTAAAAAGCAAATTGACTGCAACTGTGAGACAGAAGAAAAACCAAAATTCATTCAGTCAAAAATGTTTTTAGGAATTGTAACAGCATTTGCAATCGTTATGCTTGCCTTTCCATACTATTCAAGCATTTTCTACCCAAAGAAAGAAAAGCAAATCATAGTAGTGGACAAATCCAATATTCAAAAAGTAAAATTTACGATTAGCGGAATGACTTGTGCGAGTTGCGAAGAACACGTAAATCACGAAGTAAATAAATTGACAGGAATAATAAGTTCAAACGCTTCATATGAAAATGGAAATGCAATCATAGAATTTGACAACTCAAAAACAAATATTTCTGAAATCGAAAAAGCAATAAACTCAACAGGATATTCTGTAACCGACAAAAAAGAAAATTAAAATGGAAATCAAATTACAATCAACAATAACTTGCCCCAACTGCGGACATAAGAAAGAAGAAACAATGCCGACAGACGCTTGCCAATATTTTTACGAATGTGAAAAATGCAAACAAGTTCTAAAACCAAAACAAGGCGACTGCTGTGTTTATTGTAGCTACGGAAGTGTTGCTTGTCCACCAATTCAGCAGGACAAAAAATGTTGCTGACAGACGGAAAACAAAGAAGCCCAGCCACTAACAGCGGTTTTGCAAAAGTGGCGGTTCAGTGCTTCGTTTGAAACTTTTTCGTAAATTTGAACATTCGTGCTTCGTATCAAAGGTAGTGCTAAAAATCCGCTCCCTCGCAAAGCCCCAAAACGTTATGCGTAATGCTATCAAAACTCCCGTAGAAAATTGGAAACAATAAGAAAATACTACAAACCAATTCAACCGACAGTTTCTACAAATGACGGAAAAATAACTTATCAAGAAATTCATCCAAAAAACGAAATCCAAAATTTTGTTTACTGTTTTTGGCAACTGAAAACCAAAAGAAAACTATCAGAAGATTTCAATTATTGTGTTGTTTCTGATGGTTGTATTGATATTTTTTTTGACAATAAACAACCTGAGGAGAGTTTTATTATGGGATTTTGTAGAAAATTTACTGAATTCAACATAGGAAAAGAGTTTAATTATATCGGCATTCGTTTTTTGCCAACTGCTTTTCCAATATTATTCGGAATAAACGCTAAAAAATTGAGTAATCACTCACAGGAATTGAAAAATATAAATCCCGAAATTTATAATTGGATATGTTCCGAAATAAAACCAAGAACTTCATTTGAAGATATTTCAAAAAAATTGAACAAAAAATTGTTAGAGGTTATTCATAATCAAAACATAGAATTAGACCAACGTTTTTTGAACTCACTAATTCTAATTTTTCAAAAAAAAGGTTTCTTAGATACAGAAAAAGATTTGGATACAGGTTTAAGTCCTAGACAATTACGAAGAATTTTTGATTACTATATTGGAACAACAGCAAAATCTTTTAGTAATGTTATTCGCTTTCAATACATTTTAAATGCAAAACCTTCCCAACAAAGTTTGAAAAATAATAAACTCTATTTTGACGTTGGTTTTTTTGACCAAGCACACTTTATTAAAAACTTCAAAACATTTTATGGAGTAACTCCTTCCGAAGCGTTCCGTTAGTTTGTCCGATTTTTACAATTCCAGCGGTTAATCTCAAACTAAATTTGTAAAACAAAATCGATTATAATGAAAACGATATTACTAACCGCATTTGTTTTGCTTTTTGGAATTTCAAATGCACAAACTACAAACAAAATGAAACTTAACGCAGGAATTATTACAGAAAAATTAAGTGAAACCAAAAAATTCTACAAAGAAGTGTTGGACTTTGGAGTGAGTTTTGAAAATGAATTTTATATTCTTTTGCACACACCAAACAATTCGTCAGAAATCAGTTTTTTGCAACCGAACCATCCAAGTCAAAAACCTATTTTCCAATCAGCATTTAACGGAAAAGGTGTTTATTTGACTATAGAAGTTGAAAATGTGGACGAAATTTATAAAAGGCTGAAAGACAAAGGTGTTTCAATGGAGTTTGAAATCCGAGACGAACTTTGGGGCGACAGACATTTTGCAATTAAAGACCCAAATGGAATTGGAATTGACATTGTAACTTATACAAAACCAGCAAAATAAAAGCACTACGCATAACATGGGTTTTGCAAGATGCGGGGTTGAAGGAAATCTCAGGGAAATTCAAGAAAATATCCGCAAAAAACCATTTCTTTTTTTATTTTTTGTAAATTTGAAAAAACGAAAATGGTCTTTGCTAGCGTTCGGTCACCTCTTGAAATCTCGGTTGCAGTAGCCCGCACCTCGCAAAGCCCCTTTCCGTTATGTGCAATTTTATACCAAAATCGTGTTTAAATAGAAATTTATGAATAAAAATACTCCAACTGTAAGACAAATTGCTTGGATTGCATTAATTCCTCAACTTTTATTTATGACATTCTTAGTTCTGATGTTTTATCTATTTAATTCAAAGGAACCATTTATGTTTGGTGCGTTGACTTATTTAATAATTTCCTTTTCTGTCCGAGGAATTCTGACCAAAAATCAAAAAAAGGGAATGGAATATATAAAGCAAGGAAATTATGCGGAAGCAATTAATGAGTTCCAAAGGAGTTTCGATTTCTTTCAAAAAAACGAATGGATTGATAAATATCGATACTTAACTTTACTAACTGCTTCAAAAAGTTCGTATAGAGAAATGGCATTGAATAATATTGCGTTTTCTTACTCACAGATGGGAAATGGACAAAAAGCACGAGAATATTATGAAAAAACACTACAATTATTTCCCGAGAACGGAATGGCAACTTCTGCTATAAACATACTAAATTCAGGAAAAAATATGGAATAAAAAAACTGCACATAATAACTAAGCTTTCGTCTTGCCCGGAGGGCTAGAGATGAAAGCCCGTTGAACGGAACCGGAGTAGCTTTATGTATT
>NZ_JACAGG010000060.1:0-5649 GCF_030324375.1 Empedobacter sp. R132-2 | reverse complement strand
CAACTCAAAGATAATTTGAGATCCGAAATTTACGCGCTTTTTTTACGCTTTCTTTTAACGTTTAGGACGCTAATGATTTAAGATGAAAAAACAATTCTTAGAAATCGTTTTTTTATGATTTTATTTTTAATAACGACATATTGTGTCGTATAAAATCGTTCCTTTGTTTAAATTTTAAGATTATGAACAGCGCAATCATACTTTCATCCATCCTTTTTTTTATCATTGGAGCCGTTATCAGTTTTTTATATTCAAAATCGAAAGCAAATTCAGCCATAATTGGAAATGAAATAAAACACCAAGAACTTCAGAAACAATATGATTCGCTAAAAAATGAATTTATCGAAATAAAAGATGATGCAAATTTCAATTTGGATCAATGGCAAAAAGAGCGCGAAAAAAATACAGAATTAACGGTTCGCCATCAAGAAGCAATGAAAGCTGTGGAGGAGCAAAAATCGTTTATGCTCGAAACCAATGAACGATTAAAAGAGCAATTTGAAGCACTTTCAGCTCAAGTTTTGAAAAGTAATAACGAACAATTTCTTGATTTAGCGAAAACAACATTGGATAAACATTTTTCTAATTCTCAAAACGATTTAGAAAAACGTCAACAAGCGATTGATTCGTTAATCAAACCATTAAATGAAAGCTTGAATAAATTTGACGGAAAAATATCCGAAATAGAAAAAGCTCGAGAAGGCGCTTATTCAGAAATTAAAGTTTTCTTAGATTCAATGCGTGGTACAACTGATAAATTGCAAAAAGAAACCAATACATTAGTTTCTGCTCTTAAAACTTCACACACAAGAGGAAAATACGGAGAAATTGGATTGCGTCGTGTCGTTGAATTTGCTGGAATGTCATCTTTTTGTGATTTTGAAGAACAAACTTCTGTTCAGTCCGAAAATGGTTTGCTTCGCCCGGATTTAATCGTTAATCTTCCTGGAAATCGAAAAGTAATTGTCGATTCTAAAGTTCCATTAAACCAATATATGCTTGCATTTGAAACGGAAGATGAGAATTTAAGAAAACATCATTTACAAATGCACGCGAAAGCTGTACGCGAACATTTAAAGAATTTGAGTTCTAAGGCTTATTGGAATCAATACACAGAAGCACCCGATTATGTGGTGATGTATCTGCAAATTGAAAGTTCTTTTGGTGCTGCGTTAGAATTGGAGCGAACTTTGATAGAAGATGCACTAAACAATAGAATAATTATTGCAACACCAACTACTTTGATTACAATGCTTCGCACAATTGCGTTTAGCTGGCAACAATTAAATGTTGCGGAAAATATATATCAAATGCGAGATGCTGGAATAGAATTATACAATCGTGTGAATGTTTTAATACAACATTTGGCGACGGTTGGTCATAATCTAAACCAAGCAACCCAAAGTTACAATAAAGCTATAGGTTCACTAGAAAATCGATTTATTCCGCAGGTTAAAAAGCTGAAAGAAATCGGTGGAACTTTGATGGAAAAAGAAATTTCGGAAACTAAGCCAATTGATACAATGATTCGTTCAATAAATAACTTGGATATTCAATAATCATTCTATATTTGTACAACTTTTAGAGAGAATGAAAACAAGCCTATTTACCTTGATTTTACTATACTCTCCTGCCATTTTTGCGCAGGTGAATTTTGAAGAAAAATCTGTACAGGTAAAACCAAATTTAGAATTAAACAAAATATATAACTACTCATTTACAGATCGTAACTTTTCGATTTCTGTAAATGATACGGTTTCTAAAGTCATCAACCAATCAAATAAATCGATGGAATTGGTTGACAAGAATGATTTTGCCAATAAGTATACATTTGTAAATGGTAAAAATCAATCCAATGATCCTGATGAATTTTACCGCGATTTTATCAATAATTCTGAAGGAATAGAGTACGAATTCACAACAAATCCTTCTGGAGAATTTTTAGAATTATTAAATGTTCCTCAGATTGAAGAAAAATTGCTTAAAATAACAGATAAACTTGGTAAACAACGCAAAAAATCTGATGATTATAAGGCAAATATTGCGTACATTGAGGAAATGGTCAAATCGAAAACATATGTTCCCTATGTTTTTGAGCAAGAAATTCACGTTTTCAATTATTTTAATGGACAATATTTTCGTTTAGGTGAAACATATGAAGGAAAATCTGTACAGGAAAATATTTTTGGATTTCCAATTTCTTCTACCACAAATACTTATCTAAAAGATATCAACAAAGAAAAAGGTACGTATACAATTGCTTCTGACCAAAATTTGAGCAAAGATGATTTTGAGAAATTATGGGAAGAAATGGCGTATTATATGTTGAATGATGCTAAACTGAATTTGTCGCAAGAACAGGTAAAAAAAGAAATCAAAAAATATTCAGAAACAGTTGAATTAAAAGTGAAATATGAAAATACGTACGATTTGAATTCAATTTTAATCAAATCTGAATATTTATTTAGCTTAAATATTGGTTCTAAGAAAACAGTTAATCAATTAAGTATAAAACTTTTAAATGACTAAATTTTATTTTTTAACGAATTTCAAACTTCATTTTAGATAATTTGCTCTATTTTTGAATTAGTTTGATTACTTATAAATGAAAATTAATTTTACATATTATCTGTTTTTTCTATTTTTTTCGATAAAAATATTTGCCCAAGATCCTATTCAAGATACAATTTCACCGGTTGTTAAAAATGATACCATTTTTAATGCTCCGCAGGAAACGATTATTTTTCCCAAAACATATTGGAATATTGGAAACGAAAAACGATATAATGTAACAACAAGTGAAGTGAAATTGGAAGATGACACGATTTCGCATCAAGAACAATATACTTATAACGTTATTATTCAAGTTGAAAATATTTATCAAAACGAAACCATTGTAAAGTGGAATTTCAGAAATATACAATTCAATTCAAAATCATTTTTAAATAATCCTTTTTCGTTAGTTAATAATGTTTCGATTTCCTTTAAAATAGATCAAGACGGACGATTTTTAGGTTATACAGATTTAGATAAAACGATTAAACAATTGGTTTTATCTTCAGAAGATTTAGAGAATAAATATTTGGATAATCCTACTGCGATTGCGTTAATCAAAAAGAATCTTCAACAATATTCTACAGAAGAAAGTATTGTTAAATTATTTGACAAAGACATTCGTCAATTCCATCATTTTTATGGAAAAAGTAATTTTACTTTAGAAAGTGCGCCATTTGTTTATCAATCTTACATGGACAATTTATTTAGCACTTCTCCCACTCCAGCTACAACAGAATTGAAATTGAATGAGATTGGAGTTTCGCAAACCAATTACATTATGTCAAGTTTTCAGGAAGCCGATAAAGATTGGTTGGCCAATTCTTGGTATACTTATCTAAAAGAATTAGCAACAAAATTAGGTACAGAACAGCCTTCTGAAAATAGATTGAAAGACGACATAAAATATTATGTTAAAACGACTTCGCGTATCAAGGATAACGGTTGGATTTCATATAGTATCGAAACCAAAAAGGTAAAATTTCAAGATACAGATTATACATTAGAGCGCCGTTTTGAGTTAGTAGACTAAAACTCGCATCAATACTGATAATTCTTACATTATTAAATCATAAAAACTTCGTGAATCAAGATTATTTTTCATAATTTTGCATTCATTTTATATAAATTATATTCACTATGCAATTGTCTGAACAAGAAATTATTCGTAGAGAAAAACTACAACAATTAAGAGACTTAGGCGTTGAGCCTTACCCTGCCGAAGAATTCGTGATAACTTCTAATTCTAAAGAAATTAAGGAAAAGTACGAAGAAGGAAAGGTTGTCAAGCTTGCCGGACGATTGATGAGTGTTCGTGTAATGGGGAAAGCTTCTTTCGCTGAGTTACAAGATAGCGAAGGTCGTGTACAGGTTTATATCTCGAGAGATGATATTTCTTCGTCTGAAGAAGGAATTGAGTATAATACAATTTTCAAGAAATTGATGGATATCGGAGATTTTATTGGAATTGAAGGATATGAATTCAAAACTAAAGTAGGTGAAATTTCTGTTCACGTAACAAAATTAACTTTGTTATCAAAAACTTTACGTCCATTACCAATTGTAAAAACTGACGACGAAGGTCATGTATTTGACGCTTTTACAGATCCAGAATTGCGTTACCGTATGCGTTACGTAGACATGGTTGTAAATCCTCACGTGAAAGAAATTTTCTTAAAACGTACACGTTTATTCAACGCAATGCGTAATTTCTTCAACGATCGTGGATACATGGAAGTAGAAACTCCTGTTTTACAATCGATTCCTGGGGGTGCAGCAGCTCGTCCGTTTATTACACATCATAATGCATTAGATATTCCATTATATTTAAGAATCGCGAACGAATTATATTTAAAAAGATTAATCGTTGGTGGTTTTGATGGTGTTTACGAATTTTCTAAAAACTTCCGTAACGAAGGAATGGATCGTACGCATAATCCAGAATTTACAGCAATGGAAATTTATGTTGCTTACAAAGATTACAACTGGATGATGGATTTCACAGAGCAATTATTAGAACATTGTGCAATTGCTGTTAATGGAACTTCTGAAACAACTTTCGGAGAACATAAAATTGATTTCAAAGCACCTTACAAACGTGTAACAATGCGTCAATCAATTATTGATTTTACAGGATTTGATATCGATGGAAAATCTGAAGCAGAATTATTTGAAGCTGCTAAAGGAATGGGGATCGAGGTTGATGAGACTATGGGTAAAGGAAAATTAATCGATGAAATTTTTGGTGAAAAATGTGAAGGAAACTACATTCAACCAACTTTCATTACAGATTATCCAAAAGAAATGTCTCCATTGACTAAAAAGCACCGTGATAATCCAGAATTAACTGAGCGTTTCGAATTAATGGTTTGTGGAAAAGAAATTGCTAACGCATATTCTGAGTTAAATGACCCAATCGATCAACGTGAGCGTTTTGAAGCACAAATGGCTTTAGCTGATAGAGGTGACGACGAAGCAATGTTTATCGACCAAGATTTCTTACGTGCATTAGAATACGGAATGCCTCCAACATCAGGTTTAGGAATCGGAATGGATCGTTTGATTATGTTCTTAACAAATAATCCATCTATTCAAGAAGTTTTATTCTTCCCTCAAATGCGTCCAGAAAAAGCTGCACCAGCTTACGAATTGACAGAAGAAGAAACTCAAATTATTGAAATTTTAAAAGCTAACGAAAACATTGATTTGAATGAATTAAAATCTCAAGCTGCTTTAAGCGGTAAAAAATGGGACAAATCAATGAAAAATTTAGCAAAATATAACTTGACTAAAGTTACTGTTGAAGGAGATTCTAAGACAGTTTCATATTTAGGCGAGTAAATTATTACCCTTTCATCTATATTTTAAAAGCTCAACTTCGGTTGGGCTTTTTTTGTAATTATTTGGGCGTTCCCTCGCTCTTTGCCTTCCATTTATATTATTTATAAAATAACCAAAATAATACAAACACAGCTAATGCAAATCGCTCGGTTGGGCTATCCGTTCCAATCTTTTGTAAAAGAAGATTAGAAGTGATTACAGAAAATCCAACTCCTACAAAAGGATTTACACTACTATCCCTAACGCGGGTTTTAA